>CAZWKW010000041.1:0-5675 GCA_964634115.1 uncultured Candidatus Saccharibacteria bacterium
TGTGCAAATGTAGTAAAAATCTACATAAAAAATCAGCCAGAAGCTTGCGCTTCTGGCCGATATGTTGTGTGTAAGTAGATAGCATAAGAGTGTTACTTACTTACAGGAGAAAATCGCAAATGGTTGAGTGCCGCCACAATTGCTCTTGCACTGGCAACGACTATGTCTGTGTCGGCACCGCGTCCGTAGGCAAATTTGCCCTTGTACGTGATACAAACGGTAGAGAGACTCAATGCCTCGGTACCGCCAACGCTTTTACCGATGTCAAACTCAGTTAAACGTGCGCCACACGGCCATAAGCCAACAGGAGTTAATGCCTCTTGCAGGGCTTCTGCAGCTGCATTCACAGGCCCGTTACCACTTGCAATGGTTCGCAGTATCTCTGCGCCACTGCGCAATGAGATGGCCGCATTTATAGCACCATCGGTTCTATTGTAATTAACCTTGGTGAGCTTGATCCACCCATCTCTCCCCTCATGCGACTCCCCTTCTACTTCTTGCATCAGCATGTGTAAGTCTTGGTTATGAACCTTAGGCTTATCTTTGGCCAAAGTTACAAACCTTTCATATATCGCCTGCAGCTTGTTGGCGTTTGGGTTGTACCCCAGCGCCACTAAGCGTTCAAAGAGTCCACTACGACCAGACTGGCTGGAAAGTGGAAAGGTCTCCCCCACCCAACCGACATCTTCGGGGCGCATAATCTCATATGTGCCCTTAGACTTGCTTATGCCGTCTTGGTGAATGCCAGAGCTATGAGCAAAAACATTCTCTCCCACCGTGGGCAGTGTATCTGGAATCGGCTTACCAATAATCTGCGAGAGCAGATGAGCAGTCGGACCGATTTGCGTTGTGTCGATATCTACCTTCAGCCCGTAGTGGTCTTGGCGCCTTTTTAGTGCCATGGCTACCGGAGCTATGTGTGTATTACCAGCACGCTCGCCAATGCCATTGATGGTGCACTCCACTTGTCGTGCACCATTTGCAAGGCCTGCCAGCGCGTTGGCAGCTGCCATGTCCAGGTCGTTGTGGCAGTGCACAGACACGATAACACCACGCTCGGTAATAATTGGCACTTCTTTTATCAGGCGCCTTATTGTATTACCGAATTCGTCGCCCACCGAATACCCAACTGTGTCGGGAATGTTGATGGTTGTAGCGCCCGCAATTATTGCCTCGCGGACAATCTGCTTCAAAAAGTCGAAGCCCGTTCGTGATGCATCTTCTGGTGAGAACTCAACATCGTCCACATAGTGTCGTGCATGCTCTATGGCACGCACTGCCATCCCCACAATCTCTTGTGGATCTTTGGCAAACTTCTCGCGTATGTGCTGGTCGCTCGAGCCGATGAAGGTGTGGATACGAGGACTCTCCAAAGCGCCGTCCAAGGCTCGTGCAGCTTGGGTGATATCACCCTCCACCGCACGTGCCAGGGCACATATATGGATACCATGCACTTGCGTGGCAACACTGCGCACAGACTCAAAGTCTGCAGGGGAAGAGAATGGAAATCCTGCTTCCATGATATTTACACGCATTTTTACCAGTTGCTGTGCCAGTCTGACGGTGTCTTCGGGTCCGAAATTGTTACCAGGTGCCTGTTTGCCATCGCGAGCAGTGGTATCAAAAAAGATTACCCTGTCTCCGCTATGAGTTGTATTAGTCATCTTATTTTCTCCTTTGTCAAAGAGCTGCTTCTCAAGCACCATTGCTTGAGAAAAATTAAAAGAGCCGGCTGGGAGACCGACTCTGTTTTATGTATCTAATTAGAATTCACTAGCTACACAAAACACAACCGACCTCTTCGGCTCCTATCAGTAGCAGGTTTAGGTTGTTAATTGTGTATTGCATATATAATTTGTAACACAAAGCACAAAAAGTGCAATGCCTTTTTAATTCAATTACTACTCCACCTCGGGAATGTCGATGTCGTTCGCACCCATACCCCTCATTATGTCATCTGCTGGTGTTGCCACTTCGTCTTCCTCACATGTGCAAGGGTCGTTATCGCACACCTCGCAGACGTTTATATTATTTTCTTCATCCATATTGCGTAACTTAAACTACTACTAAATTACACAAATATATTATCAATTTTTTTACACTCTTCAATATGCAAAGCGTGTGCTGTGGATAACCAATCACCAACGCACAACAAAACCCGTCCCCATGTTGCAAGTGGAAGGTGACGGGTTTTATCTAATTTTCTCTACTACTCTTCTGTCGCTTCTTCTGCAGAGTCTCCTCCGCATGTGCATGGGTTGTTACCACATGCGTCACATTTATCTTCGCACATAAGTTTCTTTGTTAGCTAGTAACATCGAAAATGGTAGCACAATCTGATACTGGCAAATTAGGCCTTGTGGATAATTATTTATTTGCACCAATGTACTCCGCATACTTTTTATCCTCTTTAGCAATGTGCTGCATCCACCACTCGCCTATATACGTTTGCACTTCTGATATAAGGTGCTTACTGGCACCCTCACTCTCTAATTTGCCTTTAATTTCGTCATATTTTATTACAAAGTTCTCATGCATCTTTTTATGCGCCTCAAACTCTGGGTAATTATACGACTGCATATACTCCTCCTCGTCTACCAAGTGCCCACTTATATACTCGTCAAGAAAGCTGATAGTACTAAGCAGTACACTTGGCGACTCGTTGTTTATCATGGCAGAGAGCAGCGTGTTAACCTCTTCAAGTAGCTGTTTATGTTGGTTGTCTAGTCGCTCGCTTCCAACCGACATCTCCTGAGTCCAGTTGAAGGTAAAATCCACTTGATTCAAGTCATCATCCATATTAATAGTAAGTATACTATATATATACTGCCACCATTTTGCTTAGTGTGTATAACATTCCACTCAATTATAAAAAATTAAAATAGCTCAATACTTTTTGCACTATATAATATCAACTAAATTTAACCTATATTGAGTGCATTCTATCAAAACCTACCTCAATTTTGATAGAATAGAGGCAAGTTTAGGTGTTTAGAAGGTAGTGCACATCTTTACCAGACTTACCTATTTGCACTATTTTGCCCTCATTTTCTAGCTCGTTTAAGTACTTGCGCGCTGTTGCGCCCGAGACTCCAAGCAGTTTTACCACATTTTCAGTTGTAATCCCCTTTTTAATGTCATCTACACCACAAGTCTTCAACTCTTCCGTATGCACCACCTTGCTGTCCATTAGGTTTAAGATCCTCCCCTTCCGGCCCTTCGTGCACTCGGCTAGCGCCTCGCGCGCCTCCTCCCGCATTTCGTCCATCTCTAGAGGCTCCTTAGGAGTAAATCTCTTTACCTTTGCTGTCTTCCTCCCCACTACAAAGCTAACAATGGCGACAATAATTAGTATTAGATAGTCCATGGTTTTTTTAAGCGTACAAAGATGTCTGCAAAGCATAAAAACTACTCTTAACACCGTATAAGCTACCGAGTATGTTCTCTGCCTCTGTTGGACTACCGTATTTTAATGTTAGGAATGTCGAGAGATTCTCCTCTGCTAGTGACTCATACCCATCTTTACGGTACGCACTTAATATAAATTTAAGAAACTCTTTTGTTTGTTCATCCACGCTATCAAATATTTTTGTTTTTGCCTGGTCTATTCTCTCCTCTCTTGTCATTAGTCTTTTATCAAAAGCTATATATTCAAGTACGTCAAACAGGTCTGAGTTTTCAGCGCCCACAAGTGCTTTAACTTGGTGCAACTGGTCTGCATCATACCCATTCTTATCTAGCTCTCTTAAGAAAATATCTCTGGTTTTAGGGTTCGACCATATTTCGCGCAACTTGTTCTCATCTTTAAAAAATTCTGGCAACTTACCAAATAACCCTTTCAAAAATTCTTCCGGAGATATAGCTCTGCCGTCTGGACTATATAGCAGTGTCTCTACACCACTCCATATTTCTCGCTCTTGCAAACCACCAAGCCTTATTTTTATCTTCTCTGGTCTTTTGCTCTTTTCTACACCATCTTCTTCTGCCATACCAACTTCAATATCCTCTCCTCTATCATGCTCACTTACCTCGCTCTTAATTGTCGTCTCATCAATAGGTGGCCCATCCCACTCCGGGTCTTCAAACTTCTCATGTGCATTTACAAAATCAAGGATAGTAAAATAATTCTTACCCTCAAATATCCTCGTACCACGACCTATAATCTGTTTAAACTCAATCATAGAGTTTACTGGCCGCATCAGTACAATATTACGCAAATTTTTTGCGTCTACTCCAGTTGAGAGCTTTTGAGATGTAGTAAGCACCGTCGGTATTGTCTCTGCATTATCTCTAAACTGCTTTAGATAGTTATCACCTCGTGCGCCATCGTTAGCTGTAACCCTTACACAATACTCGGAGTTACTGCTTTTGGCCTTATTTTGTATTAAGTCTCGCACAAACGCAGCATGGCTTTGGCTCGCACAGAAGACAATTGTCTTCTGTTCTTCATCCATATTCTCTAGCATTAGTCTCACTCGCTCCTCGTCGCGCCGCTTAATCTCTATAACAGAAGATGCAAAATCCTGCTCTTCATACTCCCTCTCCTCGTCAATCTCACCTTGCACCACTTCGTTACCAGGGCGGTGCTTGTAAGTATCAAGGCTTGTTGCAAATTTCTTAACCTTAAATGGCGTTAAATATCCATCACCAATACCTTCTTTTAATGAGTATTCGTACACTGGGCTACCAAAATAATTATATGTATCTACATTACCCTTCCTTTTTGGTGTTGCGGTAAGTCCAAGTTGCACAGCTGGTGCGAAGTGATCTAATATACCACGCCAACGAGACTCGTCTTTTGCGCCACCCCTATGGCACTCGTCTATAACAACTAGATCAAAAAAGTCTTTACCATATTTCTCGTAGTGCATCTCGTCTCCATTTTCTCCAGTAAGTGTTTGGAAGATTGTAAAAAATACAGATGCGTTCCTTGGTAGCTCATTATTTGCTTTGCGTATCTCTGCTGGGGTTATACGCTCCTTCTGTTCGTCAGTAAATATGTCAAAGTCAGACTTGGCCTGTGAGGCTAATATATTTCTATCCGCTAAAAAGAGTATCCTAGGGCGGCGACCGCTCTCTTTGTCCAGCGACCACGCACTCTCATAGAGCTTATAAGCAATTTGAGATGAAATATATGTTTTGCCAGTTCCGGTGGCTAAAGTTAGCAAGACTCTCTGTTTGTCTTCTGCTATTGCATTAAGCGCTTTGTTTATAGCAAGCTCTTGGTAGTACCTCGGTGTTTTGCGGTCAGAGATAGCAAATGGTATCTGTGCAAACTTCTCCTTCCACTTATTGTGCTCAGAAAATGTCTTCTGCAAGAGTTCTTCTGGTGTTGGAAAGCTCTCTACAGCCTGCCCTTTGCCCGCCTTCAGAGAAAATTCGTAAATCTCCTTGCCATTAGTAGAGTATACAAAATCAACATCGAGCATCTTACCGTACTCTTTAGCTTGCTCAAGACCCTCAGTAACACCTAGCTCTAGTTTTTTAGCTTCAATCACGGCGAGCTTTTTGCCATTATACTCAAGTACATAGTCAGCAAACTTTGGGGCAGAGCGTCTACCACCTACATTTATGCACCCATCGGTGAGTTTGTACTCCATGTGCACGTGCACATCACTAGCCTCCCAGCCAGCGCTCTTAAGTTTGGGATCCACATAATCTCGTTTTGTCTGTTC
>CAZWKW010000042.1:0-5267 GCA_964634115.1 uncultured Candidatus Saccharibacteria bacterium
TTTGAGTAAGCGAATGCTCTCGCGAATTTACTCAAACACAGTGTTGTATATTAATCAATATTAAATTATGGCAGAAGAATTTGACCGTTCAAAGCCGCACATTAACGTTGGTACTATTGGTCACGTTGACCACGGTAAAACAACTTTAACTGCAGCTATATTGAACTCTCTCAACCTAGACGGGCAGACTGTAAAAATGCGCGCGGTTGATGACATAGACAACGCACCTGAGGAGAAGGAGCGTGGTATTACTATTGCTCTATCTCACAATGAGTATGAGACAGCTAACCGCCACTACGCGCACATCGACGCGCCTGGCCACGCTGACTACATTAAGAACATGATTACCGGTGCCGCTCAGATGGATGGTGCTATCTTGGTAGTCGCCGCAACTGATGGTCTTATGCCACAGACTCGTGAGCACATTTTGCTTGCGAAGCAGGTTGGTGTTCCTAAAATCATCGTATTTGTTAACAAGACAGACATGCCAGACGTTGATGATGAGATGATTGAGCTAGTAGAAGAGGAAATTAAAGAAACTCTAACCCAGTACGGATTTGACGGAGACACAACACCTTTTATTCGCGGTAGTGCACTTAAGGCAGCAGAAGCTACAGACGTGAACGACGAATGGGTGAAGAAGGTACTAGAGCTTACAGCAAAAATGGATGAATACTTTGAAGTTCCAGAGCGCGACACAGCAAAGCCATTCCTCATGCCTATAGAAGACATCTTCTCGATAGAGGGTCGCGGTACTGTGTGTACTGGCCGTATCGAGCGCGGTATTGTAAAGGTAGGTGAGGAGGTAGAGATAGTTGGTATCAAAGACACTACCAAGACTACAGTTACAGGTATTGAGATGTTTAATAAAAACTTACAAGAGGGTATGGCAGGAGACAACGCAGGTATTCTTCTTCGTGGTACTAAGAAGGAGGACGTACACCGTGGGCAGGTACTTGCTGCTCCGGGCTCAATTACACCTCACACAGAGTTTGAGGCTGAGGTATACATTCTTACCAAAGAGGAGGGAGGACGACACACTCCATTCTTTTCTGGTTACAAGCCACAGTTTTACATCCGTACTACAGACGTTACGGGTGAGGTTACACTTGCCGATGGTACAGAGATGGTAATGCCAGGTGACACTGTAACCTTTAAGGTTAAGCTTGTTGGACCAATCGCTATGGAGGAGAAAATGAAGTTTGCCGTACGTGAGGGTGGACGTACAGTTGGAGCAGGAGTTGTTACCAAGATCGTAGCGTAAGAATCCGCCTCTAGTAGAGAGGTGAGAATTGTACAATGACAACAAAAGAAACGAAAAAAGAGGCTAAAAAGCCTTCTAAGAAAAAGGCAGCAGGAGTAATAGAGCGTTTACGTATACGTGTACGTGCCTATGAGAGTAAGCTGCTAGACACATCTGTGAAGCAGATTATAGACACTGCCTTTAAGTATGAGGCAGAGGTGCGTGGACCAGTGCCACTACCCACAGAGATTAAGAAGTACACAGTGAACCGCTCAACCTTCGTCCACAAGGACGCGCGAGAGCAATTCGAGATGCGAGTTCACAAAAGACTCATAGACATCATATCTCCCACTCCCAAGGTAATAGAGGCACTTACAAACATCTCTCTTCCTTCTGGTGTTAGTATTGATGTTAAGATGATATAGCTGTCTTTTTGCAAGTTATACACAGATATAGACAAAACCCCGCCTACTGCGGGGTTTTGTCATGGTAGAATTATGGTATATGAATATTACTACAACACGCATAACTCGTGCACTACTTTTACCAATAATTCTTCTTGTTAGCTTCGCTGTTTCTTTTAGTTTTACCGAAGCAGTGATGCTGCAGCCAATTGCAAATATCTCTATCTTTGAAGCTAGGCTGGTAGACGTGGGTGCAGGTAGGTATTCGGTAGACTTTCGTGTACGCAATGACAATAGCGCACAAAATTTAGGCAACCTGAAGTACGGTGTACGTGTTCAAGAAGAATCTGGTACGCTACTGAGCGAGAATGTTTACGGTGATGTAATTTTTGATGGGCCAAGTAACTCTACTGATGTATCTGCATTTATAGAGCCACCTCTTGGGCTGGCAGGTACGTACCAAGTGTTTGTTATAGTTAAGAATGAGTCTGGCATGTTGCTTGCTGCCGCACATGCTGGTGATATCACATCTAAAGCGAAGGGTATACTGCCAACCCTAGAGGGGTGTAGTGTGGTAGATACGGCGAGCACAACATTTAATTGTGATGTAGAAGATATAGAGGGAGACGAGATTCTTGCATATACAATATACAAAGGTGGAATATACAGCGGTACTATCGTATCAGAAGGTACTGTAGCGGCAGATGCCTTAAGTAGGGACTTCAATGTAGAGAAACTTCGCCCTGGTAAATACGAGGTATCCTTTGAGCTTAAGGACGCAGCGAGTGGCAAAGTATATCCAAGCCAGAGAGCTTTGAGCTTTGAGGTATCTGGTAGTTGGGCTTCTATTGCCTTTTTCTCTTCAAACATTATAAGTGGTGATCTTGAGGCCACTGTGCGCTTTGATGGCTCTCGCAATAGTGAGTATAAGAGAGGCTTTAATTACTGGGTGCTATCTGATACCGATGAGGTCTGCATGTCTGGCATGTTCGACCTTGCAGATTTAATCCCATATGAGCGCAGTATATCAGGGCAACTTAAAGGAGAATGCATCGCACCGCGCTTTGTTGCGTATTTATACGATGGAGAAAATTCAGACGGTACTCTTAATATAGTAGACACAATTGGTGAGGCAAACTTTGCCAGTTTACCCATTCCTATAAATAAAGAAAACTTACCTTATAACACTGGTACTATTATAATTATAGTAGTGTTACTCATAGTGATTATAATGGCTTGGTACTTCTTTATACACAAAGGGGGCGATAAGAACACAATACAAAAGGCAGGAGTTGCAGTCGGAGTCTTCTTTTTGTTTGCTGTATTTACTCCTGTGGAGTTTGTATCTGCCGCAGCGTGGTCATCACAAGATAATCCACATATACAATTTAGCGTAAATTTAACAAAAAGTGCCTACCAGCCAAATGAAGACATAATATTTACATTTGGCTTTGACGATAGTGACATAAGTAATAGTAGCTATGCAAAAACACCTAATACTACAGTATCTATGAAGGTAAATAGTGGGGCATACGCTCAGATTATAGGATCCTCTAATAATGCAACGTATAATGTTATTAATGCAGGCGGCATGAGCGCAGAGGGAACGTATACTCTTACATTTAAAGTTCCTGATATGTGTGGCAGCGCCTTCAATTATTCAGTATTTGGTATAGGATTATTTGGAACTGATGATTGCGAATTTCAAACAACTGTTACTATAAATTCTGATACAGACATAGATCACGATAGTAATCCTACTATAAACGTTGGTGGAGCATGTACTCCCGGAGGCACAGATACATTTACATTCTTTTCTTATTATGATGGTAATGAGGACGGGGTAGCAGATAATGTGTATTACGATATTGTTTGGGATGATGGAGGTACTGGACGTATACCTCTTAACTCAGGCTATGTACAGTCTGGAGTTGCACAAACAAGCCAAGTTACATGGCCCGCAAACAAAACTGGAAATTATGTTGTAAGAGCCAAAGCTACCGCGCAAGATGGCAAGGAATCTGTATGGGGTACTGCATCTGGAGGATGTGGCGTTACCACACAGGTATGTGGCGATGGAGTCTTACAAATATGGCTCGGAGAGGAGTGTGATGATGGTGATACAAACGACTCAAACTCTTGCAACAACAGTTGTAATCGTAACAACAGTACATATTGTGGTGATGGCACAGTGCAGGCTTGGGCAGGAGAAGAGTGTGATGGCTCCGCGGGTTGCACAGCAACGTGTCTTAACGAGTCTTCGTGTACCTCTGGATTTGGAATCCTATCCAACAAATCATTAGTGCGAGGAGGAGACTCAGCAGATATTACCTGGATGTCTGCTGGTGATATGACGTCGTGTACTGTGAGTGCTAACGGCACAGGATTGTGGAGTGGTAATGCAGGTACACAAGCAAAGATAATAGATGGTAAAACTGAGTTTGAGCTATCTTGTGATTCCCTATGTGCAGGCAGTCAACTGTCTACCACTACGACAGTAAATATAATCCCAACCTATCAAGAGAATTAGTCTAGCAATTATGAGCATCAAGATAATACACACCGGTGCCCTGTTTGCCATGTTACTTTTGATGGTTTGTGTATTATTTACCGCAAGTATTACATTTGCAGAGGCCTCATGGCAGGGTACGTCTTGGGTTTCCACTGGTCAGCCAATCAGTGCTACAAAGATGAAAAGCAATCTAGACTACCTTAAGGCACAAGTAGATGGCTTTAGCGGAGGAGATAACTTAGGTAACCACTCAGCAACACAAAATGTAGTGTTTAATAATTATGGCATTGGTTCTGTAGGTAAGTATAACTCTAGACGTTATCAAAATGTATTTTCTATGGGTGCATCTTACACTCCTGCAACGGACGGAACGTCATTAAATAACATGTATGGTATAGCATGGACACACTCCAATATTGGTGGAGAATCAATCGCTGGACTTAGCCATCAGGCACTATTTGTAACAGCGGGAGATACCAAGTCTGCTATTGGTTCAGGAATTTGGACAAAATACGATGTGATAGGTAATCGTTTTTTAGACCAAAACAATCGTAGCTACTACCTTGATCCAGCATCGGTGTCTTATCTTAATGATATACGACCAAATATTATTTATGATAGGAATAATACCAGTTACTATCTTAATCCCAATTCGAATTCGCGGATGTATCGTATTTATGCAAATGATGTGAGATCTGACATCTTCTATGATAGAAATAACACGAGTTATTATGTAAACCCCGCTAGCACATCACGACTTAATCGTATCAATGCAACTTCCTTCTACTATGCCTCAGATAAAAAGCTAAAAAAAGATATCAAGACACTAAGTGGACTTAGTATTATCAATAAGTTGCGTGGAGTGTCATTCAACTGGAAAGAAAATAGCAAGCCTTCAGTAGGATTGATTGCACAGGAGGTAGAAGAAGTCTTACCAGAACTAGTTGATCTTAATCCTGAGACAGGTATAAAGTCTGTACAATATGGTAACTTAGTAGCACCTCTTATAGAGGCGGTTAAAGAGTTAAGTGCAAAAGTTAATGCACAGCAAGCAGAGATTGAGGCACTTAAAAATGCTGTTAACAAATAGCTGCTATGAAGTTTTTTT
>CAZWKW010000043.1:0-5197 GCA_964634115.1 uncultured Candidatus Saccharibacteria bacterium
GCGCAAGGCCAGAAAAACAAAATAATACCCGGACGGATTAAGTTACCGCCCGGGTGTTCTTGTATTTATTTTCCAGTGAGTTCTCTACGTTTAAGTTTGCGGTGAAAGTTGATAGCAAAGCGATGCGCCTCTGCATTGGCAAGTAACACTTCCCTCTCATCAAACTTAGTACTTCGACTACTAAGTATTCTTTCTGGTTTGTGCTTATCATTTTTTACTACACCTACTATTGGTATTTTGTATCCAAATTCTTTTAATACTTTTTTTGCAATATTTATTTGTGCTTTGCTACCGTCTACTACAATAAGCTTTGGTAGTGGCCATTCCTCATGTGCAAAGCGACGTTCTAAAATTTCTTTAAGTGCCGCAATATCTCCCTTTACTCTAGTTTTGATTTTGAACTTTCTATACTCACTTTTTGCCGGTTTACCATCTTCCAGCACTGTCATTACACCCACACGCGCAGTCTCGCCTATGTGTGCCACGTCATAACCTTCAATCCTGTTTTTCTGCATTGGTTGTTTGTATTCGTTTCTTATAAGGGATACATCGTTTATATGCTTTAGTGTAAATATTTTATTACGTAATTCTGCTGCGAGTTCAAAGTCTTCTCTTTTTGCTGCTTCCCTCATCTCTCTTGCAAGCTTTTTTAGCAAAGCACCCTTTTTACCTTGAAAGAGTAATGCTATATTGCGTATTATACGTGCGTATTCTTTTTTACTAATTTCGCCTCTACACACTCCGGGGCAGAGGCCGATTTGTCTGTTGAAGCACGGTTTGCAATTGGGTTTACCATGCTTCGCTGAGGCTACGCAGGGCTGGCACTTATCACGATATGGGAATATCTTACGCACAATTTTAAGAGCCTCTTTAAGCACACTGGCTTGTGTAAAGGGACCAAATGTATACTTAATTTTAAACTTAGTACTTCGACTACTAAGTAACTCACGTTCACGCACTATTATCACTCGTGGAAAGCCTACCTGTCCGGTAGGTAGGTCTTCTTTAGTAATCACAACGTAGTTGAAGCTTTTGTTGTCTTTATTATCTGTATTGTACTGTGGTTGATACTTTTTTATAAGGTTTGCCTCTAGTATTAGAGCTTCCAATACAGAGTCTGTCTTTTGCCAATCCAGACTCTTGGCCTCCTCAAGCATCTTTACAAGCAGCGCCCCGCGACTCTTCTGCAAATCTTTGCCAAAGTAACTGCGCACCCTACTGCGCAAATCAGTAGCCTTACCTATGTAAAGTATCTTTTTACGAGCACCACGAAAAATATACACTCCCGGCACGGACGGTATCTTATATTTTTTCAAATCCTTCTTTTGCATAAATAAAGCGTAACATAAGTTACAATACTAAGCATGCTCTAGTACATAGATTGCAGCATTTTGGACATGTTTAAATCTATCACCATAGAGTTTGACTCCACCGAACCAGCGTGTGACGCATACAACCGTATTTACATACCTCTTCTTCTGCAATACTCTTAGTATAACATTACCCGCACCTGCCTCGCCATCATCATTTTTGGTCTCGTATATTACTCCATCTTTACTCACTCTGGCTGCATAAGTGTGGTGCGTAGCTTTAAGGAACTTTTTATTATAACTCCGCACCTTCTTTATAAACTTGGCTATGTCATCACGACACTCTACCCTGCCGGCACTCACAGAGTATACTGAGCCTCTGTCTTTAATGATCTTCTCGTGCAGCACAAACTCTTCACGCATCTCATGATTATCATCAAAGTCTATTTGTAGGCTTTTGTTCATATAAATAATACTAACACCTTATTTATATAACGTGAAATAACTATTATTGTGTGATACAATCTCACTGTCATGAAATCACCTTTTGAGCATAAAACATACAGGGTTGACCCACTTAAAATCCCTAAAATGAAAATATGGTCTGCTACTATAATAAGTAGTATAAATACAATTATGGAGTTTGCTGGAGAAAAAGCTCTGGAGGATTTATCGAATCTAGAGGAGGAACAACTCTTAGAATACGCGATTAGAATAAAGTCTGATGATGTATTGTGGAATAAGATACCAGAATCTTTTGATGTAGGAGAAAGAAGAGTGTTTAAGGATGATTTGCAAAGTTATTTAGATGAACGAATTGATGAATACAAAGAACTCTTTAAATAAGAATCTAATTTAGTACGCGTGCCAAATACTTCGCAGTATGAGTATTTGCATTTGCTACTTGCTCTGGAGTACCCTTGGCCACAAGCCTGCCGCCACCAACTCCCCCATCTGGCCCGAAATCTAGGATGTAGTCTGAGCATTTTATTAGGTCTAGATTATGCTCTATTACCACCACTGTGTTGCCACGCTCCACAAGCTTTTGTAGTATCTCTATTAGCCTTGCAACGTCCTCATAATGTAGCCCTACAGTAGGCTCATCTAGCAGGTAAATTGTTTTGCTAAGGTGTGGACGGTATAGCTCGCTCGCTATCTTTACCCTCTGGGCCTCGCCACCGCTGAGCGTGGTAGCGCTTTGCCCTAGCCTGAGGTAACCGAGTCCGGTGTCGTTGAGAGACTTTAGGCGGTCATAAATAGCAGGGATATCTTCAAAAAACTTCAAAGCCTCCTCTACTGTCATCTGCAAGACCTGGTATATATTTTTCTTCTTATACTCTATCTCTAGAGTCTCCTTCATGAAGCGTTTACCATTGCATATGTCGCAAGTAACATACACCGTAGGGAGGAAGTGCATCTCCACAGCCACTAGGCCGTTACCAGCACATGCCTCACAGCGACCGCCCTTAACGTTGAAGGAGAAGCGACCAGGCTTCCACCCTCTTGCGCGCGCTTCACTAGAGGCTGCAAAGAGGTCGCGAATATGAGTAAACGCACCAGTGTAGGTTGCAGGGTTAGAGCGTGGTGTGCGACCAATTGGAGATTGGTCTATTAAAATGCTGCGCCCGGCATACTCCGTACCACTAAAGCGCGCAGCATTGTATACATGATTTGTTTGCCACTTTCTATCAAAGCGGGCGCGCAAATTCTTGTGTAGCAGCTCGTACATAAAGGTAGACTTACCAGAGCCAGATACGCCCGTAATAGTTACAAACTTGCCAAGTGGTATATCGCAGGCGAGATTTTGTATATTAAACTTTTTGCCACCACGAATCTTTATAGAGCCCTTCTCGGCCGATCTCCTTTTTTCTGGTATTTCTATTTGTTTTTCCTCTCGTAAATAACTGAGTGTTAGAGATTTGCTATTATTTTTTGGTGCTGTTAGCAACTTGTCCAAATAATCAGCAACTATTACTTCGCCACCGTGCTCCCCTGCCCCTGGGCCGATATCTATAATATAATCGGAGGCGTAAATGGTATCCTCGTCGTGCTCCACAACTATTATAGTGTTGCCTAGGTCGCGTAGATTTTCTAAAGTTTTAATTAACTTATCATTATCGCGTTGATGCAATCCTATTGTTGGCTCGTCTAGTACATAAAGTGCACCTACGAGCCTGCTGCCGAGCTGGCTAGCAAGGCGTATACGTTGTGCCTCTCCACCACTAAGAGTATTGGCACGCCTGTTGAGAGTAAGGTATCCAATGCCCACGTCGAGCATAAATTGCAGACGGCTTGTAATCTCTTTAAATACTACTCGCGCCACCTCCTCCTCTTTTTTTGTTAACTTTAGATTTTTAAAAAAGTCTGCAGCATCTGCTATAGACATATCTGTTAGCTCTACTATATTCTTGCGAGCTTTATCATTTCCTAAATGTACACTTAAGGCCTCCTTACGTAAACGTGCACCACCACACTCGTTGCATGGATCGAAGGTGTCGTCGCTGAAGAAGAAGTGCTTAGACCCAAGCCCCTTACACTCTTGGCATGCGCCGTATGGTGAGTTGAAGGAGAATAGTCGGGGCTCCATCTCAGGGAAGGAGAAGCCGTCCTTAGGACACATAAACTTGGCAGAGATTAATCTCTCCTCTCCACTTGGCTCTACAACACGCAGCAATCCGTCCGCCTCTTCTAACGCGCGCTCTATTCCCTCACGAAGGCGCTCTGTTGCAGACTTCTTCTCACTTTTAAATTCGCTGAGAAAAATTTCGTCTACAAGCACATCTATGTCGTGTTTTTTAGTTTTTGTGATCTTTATACGTTCACGTAAGCTGTGCTCTTTACCATCCACTCGCACAGTTTCGTAGCCTTTGCCAAGTAGGTCGTAGAGCATCTGGTAGTACTCACCTTTGCGCCCCACTACCACTGGTGCGTAGATCTTAATAGTTGCTTTGTCTATATCTACGCCCATTACCTTCTTTTGGCCCGTACTGCCTTTGGCACTGCGGGCCACCGTCTTAAGTATTGTATTTAAAATCTCCTCGTTAGTGAGCTTGTGTATCGGGTCTCCACATATAAGACAGTGCGGCTTGCCTACTCTGGCATAAAGTACTCGCAAGTAATCATAAATCTCTGTAATAGTTGCCACTGTAGAGCGTGGGTTATTGCTTCTACTCTTTTGATCTATAGAGATAGCAGGCGAGAGTCCGCTAATCTCGTCTACGTCTGGCTTTTGCATCTGGCGGAGGAATTGGCGGGCATATGCGCTCAGGCTCTCTACATAGCGCCTTTGCCCTTCTGCAAAGATGGTATCAAAGGCAAGCGAAGACTTACCGGAGCCCGAGAGTCCGGTTATCGCTATCATTTTGTTGCGTGGCATCTCTACCGTAATGTTCTTAAGGTTGTGCGTGCGTGCGCCTTTTACTATTATCTTCTCTTGTTCCATCCCGTTAGAAATAGGACGCGGACACTGCTAAGGATTCCGCATCAATTTTAGTTATATATGTATTAATTTCGACCATATTGCTTCTTTGATTATATTTGTGGCGTTCGCTATTTCTAACGGGATCCATATATTAAAGCCCGTGCATGGTGGCATGGGTTAGTATGGGCACTATAACATATACACAGGTCTTAAGATACTTAGTAAATTAAAGAGTATACTTAAATATAGGTTATTAGATTTAATATTTTAAATATGTGTAAAATTCTTAAAGAAAATTATAAGGTAATATCTGGTGTTATATTTCTGGTGGTTGGTGTTGGGCATGCTGTACGAGCTATACTTGGTTGGCCACTCATAGTTGGTGCCTGGAATGTGCCGGCATGGATAAGTGTTGTAGCAGCTATTGTTATACTTTCTCTTGCTTGGACAGCCTTGCGTAAGTAGT
>CAZWKW010000044.1:0-5088 GCA_964634115.1 uncultured Candidatus Saccharibacteria bacterium
TAGCTCCTTTGCTCAATAATCTCCTCTGCTACCTGCTTAGGCACTACAGCGTAGTGGCTAAACTCCATAGACGCATTGGCGCGCCCTTCCGTCATACTTCTTAAGTTTGTAGTGTAGCCAAACATCTCCGCAAGTGGCACCTTAGCCGTTATAACCTTGGAGTTGCCTCTGTCGTCCATACCCTCTACCTGCCCGCGCATAGAGCTTAGGCTACCGTTAACGTCCCCCATGAACTTCTCTGGCGTTGTAACCTCCACCTTCATCATAGGCTCTAGCAGTACTGGACTAGCTCCACGTGCCGCCTTTTGAAAGGCCTTAGACCCTGCAATTTTAAACGCAATCTCACTAGAGTCTACATCGTGGTACGAGCCGTCAAAGAGATCTACAGATATATCTACCAATGGGTAACCTGCTACAATACCGCGCTCCATCGCCTCCTTTATACCCTTCTTTACAGCCGGGATGTACTCTTGCGGTATTACACCACCCTTAATATTGTTTATAAACTCAAAGTGTTCTTCACGATCTACATTCTTTGCTTTTTTCTTGTCTGTCTCTTCCTCCTCTGGTAGTGGCTTTACACTTAATTTTACGTGTCCGTATTGTCCACGACCACCTGTCTGCTTTATATACTTCTCTTCAGCATCATTAAGTGTTTGTATAGTCTCGCGGTAGGCTACTTGTGGCTTGCCTAAAGTAGCCTCTACGCTAAATTCGCGCTTCATGCGGTCTACTAAGATGTCTAAGTGTAGCTCGCCCATTCCACTTATTACCGTTTCCATCGTCTCTGGATCGCTTGCCACTTTAAATGTTGGATCTTCATCTGAGAGCTTGCTCAGTGCTATGCCCATCTTCTCTTGGTCTGCCTTTGTTTTAGGCTCTATACGAGCACTCACTACAGGCTCTGGGAAGGTCATCTCCTCAAGAATTATTGGGGCAGACTCATCACAAAGTGTGTGGCTTGTCTTGGTATCTTTAAGCCCAACTGCTGCGGCAATCTCACCCGTATACACTTCTTCTACCTCCTCACGCTTATCTGCCTGTAAGCGCACGATGCGTCCGATGCGCTCCTTCTTGCCGTTGTTGGCATTGTATACATAACTACCGCTCTTAAGCACTCCAGAGTATACGCGAAAGAATGTCAGCTGCCCTACGAATGGGTCGGTCTGAAGTTTGAATGCTAGTGCTGCTAGTGGCTCCTCATCGCTCGGCTTACGCTCCTCTTCTTCACCTGTTTTTGGGTTTATACCAGTAACTGGAGGCAGATCTGTTGGTGCGGGCAAGTAGTCTACCACTGCATCTAGTAGCATCTGTACGCCCTTATTCTTAAGTGCGCTACCTGTGTATACTAGAAATACCTCGTTGGCAATTACAGCCTTACGGAGTAAGGCCTTTAGCTCGGCAAGTGATGGCTCGTTACCATCTAGGTAGGCACTCATAGCCTCCTCGTCATTCTCTACTATCTTTTCTATTAGCTCTGCTCTGTACTTTTCTGCATCAGCCTTTAAGTTCTCTGGAATCTCGTCTGAGATTTTGATATCTATACCCATCTCACCCTCAAAGCGGATAGCCTTCATAGTAAGCAGGTCTATTACACCCTCGTGTGCATCCTCCTCTCCTATTGGTATCTGCGCACGAATAGCCTTGGGCGAGAGACGCTCTAAAATACTCGCATACGAGCGCTCAAAGTTAGCTCCTGCACGGTCAAGTTTGTTTATAAAGCAAATACGCGCCACACTGGCCTCCTCAGCATAGCGCCAATTGGTCTCACTCTGTGGCTCTACCCCTGCCACGCCGTCAAATACTACAATGGCACCGTCTAGTACGCGCATAGAGCGCTTAACCTCTGCTGTAAAGTCGATGTGCCCAGGTGTATCAATAATATTAAAAGTTACTTTTTTATCTGCATCATCAGTATATGTTGGCTGCCAATCACAGCTAATGGCTGCTGCAGTAATGGTAATACCTCGTTCACGTTCTTGTTCCATCCAGTCTGTTACCGTCTCCCCATCATGCACTTCGCCGATCTTGTGACTCTGTCCAGTGTAAAAGAGCACGCGCTCGCTTGTAGTAGTCTTACCTGCATCTACGTGTGCAACGATACCGAAGTTGCGAAGTTTTTCTAATGGATATTTACGAGCCATGTCTTAGATTTGATTAATGAATAATTTATTATGAATTTAGCAAATCTTAGATTCAGCAAGAGGTGTCTTGGACACCTCTTGCTGAAAAAACTTACCAAGCAAAATGAGCAAAAGCCTTATTAGCCTCCGCCATTTTGTGTGTGTTAACGCGCTTTGTTACTGCTTCTCCCTCCTCCTTTACTGCTGCCTTCAGCTCGTCGGCTAGGCGTAGTGCCATAGCTTTGCCCTTTTTACTCTTGGCTGCAGCTACTATCCACCGCAGTGCCAAGGCAAGCTGGCGCTCTGGGCGCACAGGTACGGGCACCTGGTAGTTAGCACCACCTACGCGACGACTACGTACCTCCATATTTGGTGCCACATTCTTAATAGCAGTTTCAAATAGAGTCATCGGGTCTTCTTTGCCATCCTTGCCCTTGAGCTCCTCAAGTGCAGCATAAACAACCTTGCGAGCAGTATCCTTCTTGCCACGCTCCATTACATAGTTTATGAGCTTAGTTACCTTCTCTGATTTATATACAGAGTCTGGCTTTATTATATTCTTCTTTTTTATTGGTCTACGCATATTGTTTATTCACCCTTTTTAGTACGTTTAGCTCCGTACTTGCTTCTACCTTGGTTGCGATTTGCTACACCCTCAGTATCTAACTTACCGCGTACTATTGTGTAGCGCACTCCAATATCCTTAACTCTACCACCGCGCACAAGTACCACAGAGTGCTCTTGGAGATTGTGACCCTCACCCGGTACGTATGCAGTAATTGTCATACCATTTGTAAGACGTACACGTGCAATCTTTCGAATTGCTGAGTTAGGCTTGCGTGGTGTCTTCGTAGTTACTCTTGTACACACTCCACGCTTAAATGGTGAGGCATAAGAGCTTGGTCTATTTTTAAGGCTATTGAAGCCACGACGCAAGGCAACCGTTTTCGCTTTTGTTACGGGGCGTTTTCTGCTTTTTTTAACTAATTGGTTGATTGTACTCATAAAAGTAAACGCCCTCTCAGGCGCCCGCAGAGTGTACTACGAAGCACTTTTAAATGCAATAGCTCAAATCTCTAACTTCTCTAATATGCTGGTTGTTGTGGAGTAACAGAGTCTGCAAGTGAGGTAGATGGCTGTGCCTGTCCACTCTCATCTACTACGAAGTTTTCTTCAGCTGGAGCTACTGTGGCAGGTGCCGGCTCTAGAGTTGGTGCTGGAGTGATTGAGTCTGGCTCTTCTGTAGCAGCTGCTACTTCTGGTTTATCACCAGCCTTCTCTTGCTCTACTAGCTGCTTGTACTCTGCTACACCGTCGCGTACCACAGTGTCTACTATTTGCGGCGCATCGGGTACAAACTCTATAATCTTTGCCTTAAGTGCCTCTTGGTCGCCAACCTCGGCAAGAGCATCTACGCTTGCAAATTCTCCCTCGGGCATCTTAGCCATTATTATAGTGGTGGCACGCTCTAGCAGTGCTTCGGCTAGGGTGGCAATTATCTGCTCTTGCTCCTCCTGTGGCAAGTGTGCAATCTCAAGCTCTGCGATTATTTTTGCCTTTACTTCTTCTGCGCTTAGTGGATTCATATTTAAATATTATTACTTATAAAATTATTTAGTTGCACTATGTAATTTGTTCAAGAAATCAACAACTGCCTCGCGATCAGTAAAGCCACTTGAAGTCTGAATCTTATCTATAAACTGCTCCATAAAATTACTACCAAATAATCCTTTAAAATTATACTTCTCTCCTGTATGCCACATATCAGGATCCGAGAGGCCCATCTTACCCAAAGCATCTGATGCCCCGCTTAATGCATTTTGTGTTGGGCCACCTGCAAGCACACCATCTGCACCAAGGTAGTGGCTTTGCAACTCTGCCAACCTGGTTACATCATCTGGCGATAAGTTGGCACCAAGCACTTCGGCTGCTTTTTTAAATACATCGTGAGAACCTTCTGTAAGGGTAACTGAAGCATTTGCAGAATCTAGTGCATCTGTAGAAAGTGCTACATCTTTAACACGCTCAGTCCAATCTGCCCCTGTAGATTCTAGTGCAGACATTGGGTATCTAGTTGTGGCAGATGTTTGTGCCACTGCAGCGGGAGTTATGCTCTGTGATGGTATAGATGTATCTACTGCAGGAGTAGGATTTGCTATAAGAGGAGAAGCTGTTGCCACTGGCGGTGCAGACTCTACGGGAGCTATAGGTGCAGGTTCTATTGGTACAGTGCCAGTTGGTTGTGATGTATCTATATTCGCTATACCGTCTGGAATTGTTGGAGCAGGTGGTGGTGTCGGTAGAGTGGGAGCTGGTGCTAGTGCTGGTGCATTTGGGCCACTTAAGTAAGATGAGATTGCGTCCCAATGTGCGAATATACCAGCTGCGCCAGTAGTACCCATTGTTGCCAGAGCTTGCGCATACGCAGTGCGTTTCGCACCTTTATTAAATAATTCTTGCATTTTAGAATCAGAAATATTTGGACTCGCATCAATACCAAACTTACCTAATACTTTTGCAAATCTTTCGCGCCTAGTGAAAGCTCTCATTGCCTTTTCGTACCCAGCACTCATCTTAACTCTGTTTAGCGCGCCTTCGCCCCAGCCAATTTTGCTGGCGACCTTACCTGCAAACTTGCTTTCCACAGCTTTCCGCCCAAAAAAGTGTCCTGCAAGACCTCCAGCAATTTTGCCTGCAAAAATACCAATGGCACCAAAGCCAAGTCCACTACCCATCAGGGCTGCGCCTCCAAATACAGCCCCAGTCGTAAGAGCAGCGATTGCAAGATATATACCTATGCGTTTTGTTCTGGACATACCTTCCAAATATTTGCGAGCATTGTCTATGTTCTCCGTAGGTACACCAAACTTATCAAAGGCATATTTTGCGGTGTTATTTGCAAAGTTTTCTCTCAATTTTTCTGCTACGTTAGACTCATGGCTCCGCCAGTCCTTAACGTGCTTAT
>CAZWKW010000045.1:0-4879 GCA_964634115.1 uncultured Candidatus Saccharibacteria bacterium
CCGGGCCAGCGGTAATACAAAGTTGGGATTAATACCAACGTGATTATTGTAGAGAACGAGAGGCCGAAGATTATAGAATAGGCAAGTGGTATCCAAATACTTGCAGCAAATGTAAGTGGGATTATACCTATTACCGTAGTTACAGCAGTAAGTATTACCGGGCGCAACCTCGCTACTGCGCCATCTACCACAGCAGCCTTAACGTCTCCACCATTTTCTCTGCGCTCTCTGTTTATAGTATCTATCATAATAATGGCGTTGTTAACCACAATACCAGCTAGCGCAATGAATCCCATAAGAGAAGGGAAGGAGACAGGCTCACCCATAAGCATAAGCCCTGCAAAGACTCCTATGAGCGAGAGAGGCACTGAGAGCAATATGTACAATGCATAACGCACAGAGTTAAACTGTAGTATAAGAATAGCGAACATGCTCACCATACCTATAATAAGAGCGACAAACATGTCTTGGAAGGATTTATTAAATTCCTCGTCCTCTCCTCCTATGCGGAGGTCTATGCCACTTGGTAGGTTTAGCTCGTGCTTTCTTTTTTGAAATTCTTTTATAATCTCCCGGAGATTACCCTTGGCTGTAAGCTTGCCTGTAACGGTAGCACTGCGCAAGCTGTCCTCGTGAGTTATAGCAGCCCTACTCTCCTCCACTCCACTAGACACAAAGGATGAGAGCGGCATGAGCCCATGAGGTGTCGCCACCGGTACCTGCAATATCTCAGTAATGGTTGTTGCGTTATTTTTAAGCGGATCGGTAGAGGAGGTGTTTAAGTCTAGCAACACTCGTACGTCTGTGTCTATGCCATTTTCTTTAATAATCGTTGCTGTCTCTCCGTGGAGGGCGATGCGTAAGTTTCTACCAGCTGCAAGAACTGGCGCACCAAGCGCCGCCGCCTTATCCTTCTCTACATAGAGCACATATCCCGCGCCATTGTTGCGCGTACTAGATTTTATATCTGTTGCACCCTCTATAGAGCGCAAGAGGGTCGCAGTTTTGTCTACTGCCTCATCCAAGTCAGCAAAGTTCTCACCCAGGTAGGTTATAACAATAGGCGCTACGCTTGGTGGACCCTCACTAAGTTGGTCTACAGTTATAAGCGAGCTGTCTATGTTGCCCAACCTCTTACGCATTTGATCTACTATACTAGAGCTATCTTCTATATACTCGCTCTTTAAAGTTATAAAGATGTTTGCATACTTCTCTCCGCCAGATACAGAGCTAGCAAGTTGTGTAAAGGGGCTAAGCCCACCCACACTAGTAACAAATGATTCTACCTCTGGCATCTCGTAGAGTACTTGCTCTACGCGCCTCACCTCCAAGTCTGTACGCTCCAATACAGTGCCGTGCGGCATCTCTATGTCTATAAACACGTACTCCGAATTACCAGATCCAAAGAAGATTACCTTAATAGCCCCAAGAGATGGCAGGGCGAGTGTAAAGATAAACAAGAGCGAGAGGGTCCATAGTAAGATTGTAGAGTTCTTTTTCTTAGCTAAAAAGGCGTCTAAATACTCTCTATACACTTGGCGACTTCTCTTTATAAACTCTCTGCGACCCTCGGCGAACTTGCCTTTATAGTGACTACGGTGGAGAAACTTAACTGCTACAAGTGGCACCACAGCAAGGGCTACAAAGAGTGATGCAAGTAATATAAATATGATGGTAAACGGAATGCCTTTTATAAATTCGCCAACAATACCAGACACAAGCAAAAGAGGGGCAAACACCGCAATGGTAGTGGCAGTACCGGCAAGCAGCGGCACATTAAATTCGTGCACTGCGCCTAGCGCTGCCTCTTCTTTGTCTATCTCGCCATTTTTGTTTGCCTTAAGTCTCAGATTAATAGCCTCTGTAATAACAATGGCAGAGTCTACAATAATACCTACAGCAAGTACAAGTGCAAAAAGGCTGATAAAATTGATGGTGTTGCCAGAGTAATACAGTGCAAAGAATGCCACAAGAAAAGAGAGCGGTATAGCAAGCCCTGCTATGAGCGACTCTCTCCAGCCAATGGCAATAGCCAACACAAATATTACGAGTAATGTAGTCTGTAGGCCACTGCGCATAAGTGTAGAGAGGTCAGTCCATAGTAGCTCCCCCCTGTCAAACATTATAAGCACCTTTGTAGGCTCTAGAGCTTCACCCTTTGCTTGCATAGCCTCTAACTTCTCTCGCACAACCACAGCAGCGTCAGTAATATCTGTGTTTGAGGATTTAAATACATTTATGGAGATAGATGGCTTGGCCATCTCGCCACTCTCACTTGTGCGCGCTAGGCTGTTATTCTTCGCTCGGGCATTGTGTATCTGGGCTACATCCCGCAAGTATACGGGGCGACCATTTGGAGCTGCTACCACTATAGAGCCTAACTCGCTCGGACTCACAATATCACCAGCAAATCGCACAGGAAACTCTATACCATTTCCTACAATGCTTCCTGCGGGTATTGCAGCATTAGCTGCGCTAATAGCACTTACCACACTGAGCAAGTCTATATTGTGCCGTGCGAGTGCCTCGCGCTTTACTAGCACCTGTACCTCCTTGTCGCTTACCCCAGAGAGCTCCACTGTGGAAACTTCTCGTAATCGCTCTAGCTCATCTTGCACTTCCTCCGCAAGACGAAAGAGTATCTCAGGAGGCAGACTTGCAGATATGGTGGCAGTAATTACTGGCTCACGAGTAAGGTCAATCTGCGTAATACTTGGGTCTTCTGCATCCTTTGGTAAGTCTCTCTTTGCTTGCTCTACCTCATCGCGCAAGTCGGTCATAGATTTGTCTATATCGGCACTAGCAAGAAACTCCACAACAATGGCAGAGACATTGTCACCAGAGGTTGAGGTAATCTTCTTCACCTCCTTTAGATTACTGTTTAGCGGCTCTTCTAGCACATTGGTGATGAGCTTCTCTACGTCTGTAGCCACCGCACCTGGCATTACTGTAGATACAATAGCTATAGGTACCACCACCTCAGGAGAAGACTCCTTAGGAATTGAGAAGGCGCTTATAATACCAAAAAGAGTTAGGGCTATAACTATAAGCACACCGAACTGCTTTCTACGTATAAAGAATGTCCAAAAGTTAAACATAATTACTTTACTGTTACACTTTGACCCTCGTAGAGGCCTCGTGCGTCAGTCACAATCTCTAAAGTATCATTAAGACCGTCAAGCACCTCTATCAAATCTCCATCAATACCACCAAGCTCTATCTCATGTGCCACCAACTTATTACTATCAGAGACAGAGAAGACAACAGTCCTATCTGCCTCAAACTTTACCGCTGCAAGAGGAATTTTAATATCAATATTCTTTTCTCCATTTTTTGCCACCTCATTTTGTGAGATTTCTATATAGACACTCTCTCCGTGTGCAAGCTCATTGCTTGAGTCATCCACGGCAATACGTACTTGCACTTGGCGAAGTACCGGGTCAAGCCCAGTAGCCACATTGGTAATAGTACCCTTGTACTTCTTTTCTATCAGTACAGAGCTACCAACTGTAATGGTGTCTGCCATAGCCTTAGACACATGAGCTAATATTTCTAAGTTTCCACTATTTGCCACTACTCCTACAGATTGGTACATGTTTACAAAATCACCACGATCTATAGAGAGAGTAGTGAGTGTGCCACTTATTGGTGTGCGTATTAGCGTCTTCTCGTACACTGCACTGGCGCTTGCAAGCCCTGCGCGTGCCCGAGAGAGCCCAGCCTTGGCAAGTGCAAGAGTTGCCTCTGCTGCCTCCACGTCCTCTGCCTGAGCACCTGTTACTCCTAGGCTCTCATTCTCACGAGCTATGTTAAATGCAGACTCAGCCCTTGCAAGTCCTGCGCGTGAGCCAGACAAAGAGCTAAGTGCTCCAAGTGCACTACTGCGAGCTGCTTCGGTTATAGTCTTGTACGATGCTATATTTGATTCTGAAACTCCAGATGTAACAATCGCTCCATCAAGTGCTATAAGTAAGATGTCAAGAAACTCTTTAACCTCACGTAGCTCATCCTCTGTTGTTGCCAGCTCATTTTTAATCTCTGCTACATTATTAATAGCGTGTATACTTTGTGTTGCAGCTCGCTCTCTGTTAATGATGTTAGACAGACTTAACCTTTGGTTACTGGCTCTTATTTTCTCAGAATAATTGGTAGATTGAAATCTGGTTTGCGGGTTGACACCATCAGCATCTACAAACAAAGAGTCTGTACCACGAGATATACCAGAGTCCACTACAGCATAGGCCGAAGAGAGCGCATTTTTAGTGCTTACCATGGCCTCGTCTAGTGCACTACGCGCATTTGCTGTAGAACTTTTTAAAATGGCGAGCTGTTGCTCTCGCGTGCCGCCCCTCACTTTATTAAGTGCTGCTGTAGCCTGAGCCACCCCAGCCTCTGCAGACTCTATGTCGGCACGCGCTGCTTGCACGCCAGCTGCCTCTTGTGCATTAGATATTGCTGCAATTATTGTGCCTGCACCTACAAATTCTCCAGATTTTCTATGCACCTGTGTAATTGTGCCCGCTCGTTCTGCACGCAGGTCTGCCTCACTTACAGATTGTACCGTGCCTATAATACTCTCATCAGTGAATCCCGTAGAAAGATTACGTACAGTATCTATATTTACTGCACTTTGTTTGATTCCAGTATTTGTATCTGTGCCAAGTTCAGAAGAGGGAAGTCTAAGCGCCATAGCAAAGATTACTAAGGCTAAAATTATAGCAGTACCTGCCACAAGATATTTAAATCTCTTTAAAAAGTTGATCATAATACGCACTCAATTTAAATTTTAATTAACAATAAAGTACCATATATTAACACTTTAGTCAAATTTGATAAAGTAATTCCAAGTGTTAAACTGCTTGGATTAAAATAAACAAAT
>CAZWKW010000046.1:0-2563 GCA_964634115.1 uncultured Candidatus Saccharibacteria bacterium
CTCCCACGGGCAATCTTTATCAAAAGTTATATTTGTAAAAGATACATCATTATCTTTGTTTAGTTTATATTTCTCAGCATATAGATTATTTACTGCTCCATATGTAGCATCCTTCATATCAAAGTCGAGCTTTTTTGCAGCCTTTTCTACCCTCTCTATACTATCCCCCTCAATCTCTACAAATGGTGGCAGCCATGGCCACTCGTCAATTTCTATCTCTACACCGTTAAGCAACCATGACTCACGCTTTGTCTCTTGATAGGATTTAACTGGTATACCAATAGTTTGTAAAAATGAGTCTGTAGTATCAAAATCATCCACGACTATATTTATTTCTTTCATGCCATCTATCGAGCGATTCTCCATACGTTTGTAAGTAAGAGTAACTTTATTACCCTCATCGCGTACACGAATCCATCCTTTGTCTGTTGGTGGGTCGTAATTCTTTCTCTTCTGTAGACGCTCAGGGCACACAAGCTCTGCACCAAGTTCATGAAGCTTGGTGCGCACTTCACCCTTGTCTACATTAGTAAAGATTGCTTCAATTTCGGTTTCCATTATTATTTACTACCCATATTAGCTATACCTTCGAAGGCTTTGAGCACCTCTATAGGTGTGGCAAATACAACTGTATTGCTTTGGTCGCTTGAGAGGTCGTTTAATGATTGCAATGTGCGCAAGTGGAGTGCCCCAGGGCTCCTGCCTAGTATCTCTGCCGCCTTGGCCATATTCTCTGCGGCCATTACCTCACCCTCTGCTTTAATGATTACAGCGCGCTTCTCTCTCTCGGCCTCCGCTTGCTTGGCTATGGTTCGCTCCATGTCTTGTGGAAGTGTTACATCCTTTAGCTCCACATTGTTTACCTTTATACCCCAGTCATCACTGGCAGCATCCACCACACTACGTATGCGCTCGCTTATCTTCTCACGGCCGCTCAGTAGCTCGTCTAGTTCTACCTCACCAACTGCGTTACGCATAGTGGTTTGCGCCAGTTGAGACACAGCATAAAAGAAGTCCTCTACGTTAAGTATAGCCTTATCTGCGTCAGAGACTTTGTAATAAATAACAGCATTTACCGCAACTGATATGTTGTCTTTAGTAATCGCTTGTTGTTGTGGTACATCTACTGCCTTTACCCTCATGTCTACCTTGCGTAGAGATTGAAATACTGGTATTACAACCTTCCACCCTGGCTCACGTATACCGGTAAATTTACCCATGGTAAACATAAGACCCAATTCGTACTGGTTAATTTGGCGTAAAAATACTATCGCAAGTACTATTGCTGTAACTAAGAGTGAAATAATTTCCATAATAATTTTTTAAGCTTATAAGCTTCTTCATTATAGTACACTGCCTTGATATTACCAAAGCTAGAGATATACAATTTTTCTTTCACCAAGCTATTACCTACAAATAACTTTTTTACATCATTTTTATTATATAGACATACCGATTCTGTCATTTCGAATTTTTCTCTATTTTCTTTGTTAACTTTGCAATACCTCTGCTCCACAGGCTCTGCTCTACATCCATAACCTTTTGCAATTTCAGATTCTAGCCCAGAGAACGAGACAAACACTCGCCCACTTCTGCCCAGCTTACTTGCTACCGTGCCAATAAGCTGCTTTGCATGCGTAAATGGCAAGTGATGCAGTACACGTTGAGCTATAGCAATGCTGTATCTTTTTGGCAAGTCTTCTTCTGTAATCTCTGAGATATCTTTTCTAAAGAATTTTAGTTTTTCTCCCAATTCTAGAACTTCTGATACCTTTGCAAAATGTTGGCTTAAATCACGTTTATCAAAAAGCCAAACCTCAAACCCAGCAAGCGCCAGCATTATGCTTACACGGCCAAACCCACAGCCAATGTCTATAGCCACTTTGTCTCCCACTTTGTAGCCAAGAGCAAATTGCAAAACTTGTTTGTCCAAATCGTCAAGCCTACGCTCTGAGATGTCTATACCGTGTTGCTCCATGGAATGTCAAATTGCTCAAATTCTGGTAGTAGCTTCTTACCATAAAGTAGGCGCGAGATTACCTCAGCATGACTGAGTGCTCCGGTGAGGGCGTTGTGAGGCTTGGGCTCCTCTGGTATACCACAATAATTAAGCACCGCGTCTAAGTTGAGTGAGCTACGTTTGTGCTCTTTGTCTATAGGTGGTTTTAGCCCTCTGTTTACATGGTGCATCCAAGCCAAGGAATGAGTGTCTATGGTGCGATGCGCAAACGGATACTCCATATGCGCGCGCCTACACGCCGCCTGCACATAGTCACGGTCAAACGATACATTCTGCCCAGCAAGCGTTCTATCTTCCAGATCTTTGCTCCAGTCTATAAAGTTGCGTATTAACTCGCTCTCACTCATCTTATTTTTATCTAGTATTTCGTCTTTTGTAAAGCCGTTTACTGCTAGTGCCTCATCAGAGATGTGCGCACCGTCCCATACTTTACACTCCGCGTAAAATCTGTTTGTAGGATTCTCAAAGTCTAATGCCCCAAGTGAGACAATCGAGCTCTTATCATATTCCAATCCAGATGCTTCTATATCTAAAACTAACATG
>CAZWKW010000046.1:2663-4761 GCA_964634115.1 uncultured Candidatus Saccharibacteria bacterium
TCTAACCCAAAGTATTTGGGTGTTAAAGTTGCAGACGGCCAAAAGGTTGGCGTAAGCGGTGTTATCGTGCGTCAGCGTGGTACCAAGATACTCGCCGGAGAGAATGTAGGCGTGGGCAAAGACCATACCCTCTTCTCCCTCGTCTCAGGTATTGTTAAATTTAAAAATGTTCGCAAAACTAATTTTAACGGTAAGACTCTCCGCCGCAGAAAGGTAGAGGTTGTAGCTGCTTAGTTTACTCTTCTGCCTCCACAAGCACTGTTACACTCCCCTCCCAAGCATCTGTAGTAATACCTACACTATGCTCACCCACCTCCTTAATAGGTTGCTTGAGTTCTAGTGCGTTTTCTGCAATTTTTATACCAAGCTCTGTCGAGAGTGCCTCTGCTATTTTGTCTTTACCTATTCCTTCAAATAGGTGACCCTTATCGCTCGCCTTAGCTTTTATTGTAAGGTTACTTCCTTTAAATTTCTCTACGGCAGCCTCTACATCCGATGCATACTTGGCTACGGCCTCTGCATGCTCTTTGCTTATCTTCTCTGCGGCTACCTTGGCCTTAGCGGTAGCCACGCGTGCCTTACCAGCTTTGATCAAGAATTGCCCATAACCAGGTGGTACATTTACCACACCACCCTTTACTCCACACTTCGCCACATTCTCAAGTAAAATTATTTCCATATTTTGGATTTATTATCAAATAAGTAACTAGAGGAGCATTCTACTTGCCATTTAGCAAAAATTCAACCGCTCGCTCCATTATCGGGTCATATTCATCATCTTCCTTCAGTCTCTCCTTTTGCTCGTCTGTGAGCTCTACAAGTATCTCTGGCTCTATCCCCTCCCCGCCTATGTTGTCACCATCTGGTAGTATCCAGCGTGCTACGGTAACCTTTAGCGATGTATCACTGGTAATGTCTACAAGCTCTTGTACAGAACCCTTGCCAAACGTGTTGGTACCTACCAGTGTTGCAACGTCATAATCACGCAGTGCACCAGCAAGGATCTCGGAGGCACTGGCAGAGCCTCTGTTTACCAGTATTACAAACTTTAGCTTGTCGTTAAATATATTTTGCCCGTTACTCCTATGTACTAGCTTGTCTTGCTTGTCTCCATAATCCTCGGTAACCACTACAGAGCCACTTGGTAAGAACCAGCTCGCCATGTCTACCGCAGCCTGCAAGTAGCCACCAGGGTTGCCACGGAGGTCTAATATTAGCTTGTCTGTGCCTGCCTCTGTAAACTCTTTAAGCGCCTTGCGAAAGAGGTCTGGAGAGACAGCGGTGAAGCTCATAAGCTCTATAACAAATATGCCATCGTCTCGCTTGTACGTATCTATAGTAGGTATATTGATAGTATCGCGTGTTACCGATATCTTTAATAACTCACCCTCACCATCACGTACTATGGTAAACATTACATCAGTACCACGTGGTCCTCGTATTAGTTTTACCGCTGTGTTTATAGACATATTTTTAGTATCTGTATCGTCTATTTTTACTATCTTATCGCCACTTTTAAGACCGGCCCTGTACGCGGGTGTATCCTTAAGCGGTGCTACTACGGTAAGTATTCTGTCGCGTATTGCTATCTCCATACCAACCCCTTCGAAGGAGCCGCTAATGTCGTCTTGGAAGATCTCTGCCTCGCTTGGCGGCATAAATACTGTGTACGGGTCACCCAAGGAGCCCGCAAGGCCTTGTATCATGCCCCACACCTTCTCTTGGTCTGTCGTCTTGCTCTCGGTTGTGCTTGTAGCCGAGCTCGTTGCAACTTTAGTAGATACAAATTTGTCGTTAATAACCTGCCATGCTCGCCACACCGGCTCGAAGTCTACACCCTCTGGTTGCTCTGCTGGTATAAGGTTTGCAGCAAAGGCGGGCATACGCTCGGCAAGTGCCTTGTTACCTCCTACCAATACGCCTGTACCAAATGCGGCAATAACTATAACAACCATAGCCACTGCACCCAGTGCCGGTACTAGAGGTATTTTTTTCTTCCCTTCATTTATGCTCATTGGTTGCATTATCTCATAAAAAGTGTGGTGTGCAAATGTAGTAAAAATCTACATAAAAAATCAGCCAGAAGCTTGCGCTTCTG
>CAZWKW010000047.1:0-4729 GCA_964634115.1 uncultured Candidatus Saccharibacteria bacterium
GTCCACAAAATCTTAAGCACCAATGTGAATGCATTGGTGTTTTTTTAGATTTTGTAGGGCCGGAGAGGATTCTTGTTTTATAAAATATTACTCATGTTATACTACTATGTTATGAATAGGCCAGAGAAGATAACAGCTCCACGCATGGAGCGACTGTATATAACCAAGGATAAGCAAGAGTGGGTAGATATAGACCAAGCTTTATTGGAGAAAATGCGCCTGTTACGGAAAATGCAGCCGGATCCATCACAGGTACACGGTGATATGCATGGATATTTAAAATCTGCGGAGGATGTGCAGGGTGCAAATTGCCACAAGACTGCTCTCTTTTTAACTGGGAAAATAAGCAAAGACGATTTATTTGCACATACCAATCATGATGAGGAAACTGCTGGTCACGCATTTGTAGCATCGGTAGAGAACACAAATATACTGCCACAAGTGAACACAGTTAAAGATTTAGCAAGCCGCCTTGCAGAGCGACCTCTACCTGTACGCATCACATTCTTCAAATCACAGCCTAACGCAGAGCCATTTCCAGTGCACTCCGTTACTATTATTGGCATTACTAACGAGGGCAGGTTGCTCGGTTTTGAGAAGGAGGATGCATATGCAGATAAGCCATTTCATGATATAGATGTAGGAGAAAGATTAGCTATATTTATAGCATCTGGACATAGTGTTGGTATTGGCAAATAAATATACAACACTACTTCTTGTTGAGCCACTCGGGCTCTTGGCGTACTAGTAGCTCGGTTGCACGCTCTGGCTGTGCCATTATTGCCTTTACCACTCTCTCGGTGCGGATTTTGTTTTGTGAGCCTTTTACAAGCACTGCGTCACCCTTTTGCAACATGCCGCGCACCTTCTGCCCTGCACGTGCCGAGTCGTAATAGCCAAACTCTGTTATTCGCTCTGCTGGCATGCCGGCCTCGCGCGCGGAGCGCGCGAGTACTCTGGATTCCTCACCAATTGTTATAAGCATATCTGCCACGCGCGCTGCATGCTCTCCTGCCAGTTTGTGCTCTTTCTCGCTGTGCTCTCCAAGCTCGCGCATGTCGCCGAGTACTGCTATCTTCCTCCCGCTTACATTTAGCTCGTCCAGCGTGTCTAGAGCTGCCTTCATAGCCAGTGGTGATGAGTTATATGAGTCGTCTATTATAGTTGTTTGCCCTATACCCTCTAGTATACGCATGCGGCCAGGTGCGGGCTCGTAATACGCCAGTGCCAGCGCAGCCTCATGCTTGTTGAGCCCTAGAGCCTCGCACACAGCTAGAGCTGCAAGCACTAGATACAGCCATTGCTGCCCTATAATCCCACGTAAAAATATTGGCTCTATCCCTCTCTCTGTTGCAACGGTAAAGCTCATGCCCGTGGGAGTGCCGTTGGCATATACTATCTCTCCATTCTGATTTGTGCCGTAAAAGACCTTGCGTTGTGTAAACTCTCTCGCCACGTCTCTAACTTTTTGGTCGCTGCCATTGAGTACAAGTACTCCGTCTGGGCCCATGGCACGTGCTAGTGCGAGCTTTTCTTGTACCATATCCTCCGCTGTGGCAAAATTGGATATATGCACCGGAGTGCTTGGTAGAGCGGTAATAACCACCACGTCTGGTTGTAGCCACTTGGTAATTGCTTGTATGTCGCCCGGCTCGTCTGTGCCCACCTCTAGCACAAGCCACTCTGGGTATCTCTTGGTAAATAGTATGAGCCATGCACCGCGAGCAAACACAGCAAGCCACTTAAGTGGATTGCTCCATCCACTTTCCTCTCCTAGTATTGTAAGAGGTACGCCCGTCTCGCTGTTGAGGCTCTTCTTGTTCTTTCGTATATATAGATTAAGACCTTGTAGAGCAGTGTGTATAGCATCTTTAGTACCTGTTTTACCTACGTTGCCGGTGATGGCTATTACTTTAGGCTTAAACTTTGCAAGTACTTGCTGCGCCTCCCAAGTGAGTATTGCTACTACCAGTGTTTTAAACATCAGCTTCATTATATTTTCTTTTTAATAAGTGCTTGTGATACGAGGTGGTCTAGTAGCTCGTCAAAAGACATGCCTATAGCATCTACGGCACTAGGTAGCAGAGATGTGGGAGTGAGACCGGGTAGCGTATTAACCTCTAGAAAGTAAACTCCTGAAGAATTAACTATAAAATCAGAACGTGAGTAATGGCGCAATCCAAGCTTGTGATGAACCTCTTTAGAAGCTTTTTCGATTATTTGTTTCTCCTTTTGGCTGAAGTTGCCTGGGCAGACTATCTCCATTTTCTTACCATTCTCGTAGCTGTATTTTGCCTCGTAGTCCAATGTTTCTTTATCCTCTGGTATACGTATTTCTACTGGTGGCAGTACGTAGAGATCTTGCTCGCGTAGACCCTCTACCACCCCACAGGTTGCCTCTTTGCCTTGTATATATTCTTCTACAATAACGGGACCATCTTTAAGCAGTGCCTCTAGTGCCTCTGGTATCTCGCGTATTGTTTGCACAATACTTAGCCCTATAGATGAGCCTCCACGTAGTGGCTTGAGTACATACGGAGCAGGAAATGCATCAAACAGTCTTTGAGCTTCTGCCTCCAAGTCGTACACACTATCTGGTTTAAAGATCAGCGAGGAGTGAGCCTTAATACCTTGCAGCGAGCCCAGCACCTCGCGAGTACGAGCCTTGTTCATGGCTATTGTAGATGCGAATACCCCAGAGCCTGTGTACGGTACTCCGTGGTCGTCTAAGATTTTTTGTACTATACCACCCTCACCATATTCGCCATGCATCGCGTTAAACACCACGTCTACACTGTGTAGTACCTTGTGTGGCTCTACCGGAAGGCCGCGATTGTGCCATACGCCCTCACGAGATATGAGAATATCGGAGACAGTGTATTTATTAGTTGGTAGATTATCCAGCACAGCAGCGCCACTCTTAAGTGAGACTTCGTACTCTGTGGAGGGTCCACCTCTAAGAACTGCTACGTGAATTTGTGCCATTGCATAATTATATCAGAAATCAACGATTTGTACTTCTTCTTCAAGGACTACTCCAAATTTTTCTTTTACTGTTTTTTTAATCTTTTCTGAGAGAGTAATAATGTCTGTTGCTGTGGCGCCACCAGTATTTACAAGATAGTTTGCACGTTGCTCACTTATGCAAGCATCAGCAATGCATTTGCCTTTTATTCCGACTTTTTCTATTAACCAGCCAGCCGGCACGCGCCCTGCGCGTGCCGGCTGGCCCTTATCGGTTTCGAACATTTTTTGCACGTCTTGATTTACAGTTGGGTTTTTGAAGAAAGATCCTGCAGCAAGAACGTCTTGCAGTTGGTTTGCACTTCTGGTTGCGAGAGTTTCTCGTGCACGTGCTTCGCACGTGCACGAGTCCCCCGCCCCCAATACAAAAGTTGCAGAAAGTACAATCCACTCTGGATTCTGTTTGAAAAAGCTAGTACGGTACCCTAGTGCAGATTCTTTATTTATGAATTCTTTTAACTCTCCTGTTTTTGAGTTTAGTGCTCGCACATTTTTTAGCACGTCTTTAACTTCTGTACCAAATGCTCCAGCATTGCCACGCACAGCACCTCCCACCGTACCTGGTATACCATACATATTTTCCATTCCAGTTAGTCCTGATTTACATGCTTGCATAATTGTATTCGCAAGTACTACTCCAGCATCGGCAATTACAGCCCCACTTTCTATCTTTATGTTTCGTAAATTTAGTTTGACTATTAGACCGTCATAGCCCTCGTCGGCAAAGAGCACGTTACTACCACCAGCGAGTATAAAAAATTTCTCGCCATTCTCTTTTGCCCACTTAATAGTCTCCTGCAATTCTTCTTCAGAATTTACCTCTATAAAATACTTGGCAGCCCCACCGATTTTAAAGGTGGTTAGTGGTGCAAGTATCACGTTTTCTTGAATGTTTAACATAAGCGGAATTATAACATAAAACCCTAAAAACCTTGTTTAACGCTATATTTTATGGCATAGTCAAACTCAATTGTTCATTAATTTTTAGGAGAAGCAAATGATCTATGCAGAATTTGAGCGTAGGTCATGGCCTGCGCTCCGAAATTGGGCGCGCGACATGCGCCCGTGGTTTGGTTGGGTGTTCACCTGGCCGAATGTGCTCACGGCGCTTCGTTTGGCAACCTTTTGGTTGCCACTTGCGTTGCTTGCGCTTGGCTGGCGCAACTCAGCATTTTGCACTTTTGTTGCCATTATCCTTACGGATATAGCTGATGGAGCAATTGCGCGCGCCTTCCCCAGCCAGCGCTCCGATTGGGGTGCAAAATGGGATCCACGAGCAGATGCGTGGTTCTCTGGATTCACAATCTTCGGAGCTTTTATTTTCCTCCCGTTTAACACTTCTCATATTATTGAGATGTTGGTAACGACTGGGGTTATAATTCGTGAGGTTGTGATTCAAATTTGGCGTCGTAATGGTGATTTGCACGCGCCGAAGCCGGGCTTTGCACGCACCAAGTTTTTTGTGTATATGGTAGCAACGACATTTATGCTCGCTCGCTTTACACACATTGAGACTTGGTGGGATTCGTGGTCGCCACTCTCATTATGGTGGTCCGGATTCGTTATTGTTGTCTTTGTAGATCCATTTGTTGCCTACTTGGCAACAATAAAGGAGAAGGCTGCAGAGGCGCGTGTTAAAGTGCGTGCACGGCGCAAGGCCAGAAAAACAAAATAATACCCGGACGGATTAAGTTACCGCCCGGGT
>CAZWKW010000048.1:0-4630 GCA_964634115.1 uncultured Candidatus Saccharibacteria bacterium
GCAAGACATTCCCTTGGCTTGCCGTGCTAGATGCTATTAGCTATCATAATCTTGGTTACAGCTTCGAGAGTATCCCAAAAATTTTGGAAGCGAAGCGTGGTGTACGCCCACAGCCACTTGCTATTAAAAAATGGTACGAGGAGAACAAATATCTATGCCGCTTTGAGCGTATGCGACCCTATGCGATGAAGATTCTCCAAGTGTGGCGCGAGCACGCCAAGAAGTACGGCAACAAGATAGAGATGGTAGAGACTGTTACACTCGCCCATCGGCAGCTTTACCGCTTTCGCTATCACCGGCCCAAGCTTGCACTCACTCTAGAGGAGTATCGCAATCGCAACTTTGGTAGGCTTATGGAGTATCTAGATGCAGTGTCTACCGAGACTCCGCACCAATACTTTGCCAGTGGCGAGCGTATGAGCGAGATTAAGAGCAAGTTTGACAAGGCGAATATGATAGTAAGAGGCAAAGAGAATTTTGCAACAAAGTTAACAAAGTTTGTACTACAATCTGTACCAGATAATAGGCAGCGACACGAGGAGGTGCAGAGATTCTTTATCGCCAACGACTCAGTAACTATAGCTACAGAAGTGCCCGTATATATTCGCAAAGAGGATGTTATACATTTTGAGGAGGTGCTCAAGTTTAAAGTTCGTGATGAGGATGGATTAATTGCACTCAAACGTTTAAAACGACGCAAAAAGTTTCCTAACCAGCTCACTGGGCACATAGACTTAGTGCAAGTACGCAACGGTATTGTGCATATTTTAGACTACAAGCCAAATGCAGCAAAGGAGAAGCCTGTAGAGCAGCTCACGTGGTATGCGCTGGCTCTCTCTCGCCTTACTGGGCTCAAGCTATTTGAGTTTAAGTGTGCATGGTTTGATGAGAAAGATTACTTCGAGTTTTATCCACTACACGTAGTGAAAAAGCTCAAGCGCAAACGTAGAAAAAGAGTAAGATATATAGATGGCACAGATGCATTTGTGCCAAATGAGGATGAATTGACTATTGTCAAATAATTTTAATTTGTAAATTAATTTAATGTGAATAAAAACACTGCAGAAAAATATTTACCAAAGAGTGGAGCTGATTCTAATTACATGCCCAGCTACATTAAGAAAATGTGTGCGACATTTTCACCCAAAAAAGCGATAAAATCTTTCCGCGATTTAGAGGTGTACCAGCAAACACTTGAGAACTCAGTAATGGTTGCTAAATTCATAATCCCAGAGCTAGAGGAGCAAAAGTATCCGCTGGTGGAGGGTATGACAAACTGCGCCCTCTCAATCCCACTTTATATCGCCGAGGCACATGGTATGCGCTTTGATGATTTCGACAAAGCAGTTGCTACCATTGAGCGAGCAATGCAGGGCTGCAACAAGATGATTGTGTATCTAGAGCAATCTATGACTCTATATCCAAAAGATGTAGATGCTACACTGGTGGAAGGATTGATGAAGGGGTATATAACAGTACGAAGTAAGATGCTGCGGCTAGAAAAGTCGTGGAAGCGCTTTAAGGCGACGCCAAATGCTGGGAAGTTTGGTAAGTAAACTCTGCGAATGTTCCAGGGGACCCCTGGAACATTCGCGTGGAGAAGAAGTTTCTGGTAGAATCGCGGAATGAGTGACAAAAAACAAACGCAAAAAATGGAAGAAGAAATGAACGAAGATATTGTCTTTGAAGAAGAGGATGTACAAAATACTCAAGTAGTAAAAAAGCTACGTGAGAGGTTGCGCACATGTGAGAAAGAGAAAAAGGAGTATCTAGATGGATGGCAACGTGCCAAGGCTGACCTATTAAATAGTAAGAAGGAGGCAGCAGAGAAATTGGATCGCATTGGCTCACAAAGTCGCGAGACTTTGGCAGCAGAGCTGTTGCCTGTACTAGACAGCTTTGACATGGCATTTAGAGGAGAGGCATGGGGTAAAGTAGACAAGGTATGGCAAAAAGGTGTGGAATATATACATACTCAACTTTTAGGCGTATTGTCTGCACACGGTGTAGAGCAATTCGGTAAAGTGGGAGATACTTTTGATCCAAATTTATACGAGGCGACAGACGAGCGTAAGGTGGAAGGGAGGGGTAGTGGTAAAGTGCTAGATGTACTAAATGCAGGATATAAAACTAAAAACTCTGTAATCCGCCCAGCTCGGGTAATAGTTGCAAAGTAACTTAATATAAATAACCAAGTCATAATTATTGCTAGCTGTCAATCTTTATCTGTGGTACAAAAGGTATATAATGTAGCCACAATGCAGCAGTTAAAACATTATGTAATAATAGGTAATCGTAAGTACGGCTACACGCTGAGGCCTGCAAGGCGCGTAACCACACTAGTATGTAGAGGAGCAAATATAAATGAGAGATTCTCTAATAATGAGATTCCACAAGTACTCTCAAAGTTACCTGGCCTTATACTAGCCGCAATTAGTGCCGCAGAGACTCAATCAGAGGTAATGCGCTTTAGGGTAACAAATGAGGAGAAAGAGCAGATTGCACATAACGCGGTAGCGGAAGGATTCGATAATATATCTGCATATATAAGGTCAAAGTTATTAGGACAAAATAGCGGTGGCTAAATTGTAAAAGAACTCTTATTATCATATTAGTATAATTTAAAATAAGTATCATGAGTAAAATTTTAGGAATAGACTTAGGCACAACAAACTCTGCAATGGCGGTGGTGGAGGCGGGTGAACCAAAAATAATAGAAAATGCAGAGGGTGCACGCACAACACCATCAATTGTAGCGATAGCCAAGAATAATGAGAGACTGGTAGGAGTACTGGCCAAGCGCCAAGCTGTTACTAATCCAAGTAACACAATCTTTGGTATTAAGCGCTATATTGGACACAAGTTTACCGACAAGGAGGTACAAAAAGACATAAAAACTGTACCCTACAAACTTAAAGACGGAGCAGGCAAGGGAGTATTGGTAGAGTTAAATGGTAAGGATTATCGACCAGAGGAAATCTCTGCAATGATACTGGGCAAGCTAAAGGCAGATGCCGAGGAGAAGCTAGGAGAGAAGATTACAGAAGCGGTAATAACAGTGCCTGCATACTTTGACGATGCACAACGACAAGCTACCAAAGACGCTGGTAAAATAGCAGGCCTTGAGGTAAAACGCATAATAAACGAGCCTACAGCAGCAGCACTTGCCTATGGATTTAACAAGAAGAAGGATGAGAAGATAGTTGTATTTGACTTCGGTGGAGGTACATTTGACGTCTCTGTGCTTGAGGTTGGTGATGACGTTGTAGAGGTTAAATCTACACAGGGAGACTCACACATGGGTGGGCGCGATATAGACCAACAGGTAATTAACTGGATAGTTAGTGAGTTTAAGAAAGAGAGTGGCGTAGACCTCTCTGGTGACCCATTGGCGCTGCAGCGCCTAGACGAGGCCGCAGAGAAGGCAAAGATAGAACTCTCAACGGCTACCGAAACGGAGATTAACATACCATTTGTAACATCAGACGAGTCTGGGCCTAAACACTTACTACTTAAGCTCTCGCGTGCCAAGTTAGAAGAGCTAGCAAGTGAGTACATAGACAGGGCACTGGATATTACTAAAAAGGCAATGGAAGCATCATCATTTAAAGTTGATGACATAAATGAGGTGGTACTCGTAGGTGGGCAAACACGCATGCCGGCAATCATAGAGAAGGTTAAGGAATTGTTTGGTAAAGAGCCAAACAAAAGCATAAACCCAGATGAGGTTGTAGCACTCGGAGCAGCGCTCCAAGGCGGGATACTCCAAGGTGATGTAAAAGACGTTCTACTGCTTGATGTTATACCTCTCTCTCTTGGAATAGAGACTATGGGTGGCATAGCTACCAAGTTAATAGACCGCAACACAACAATACCAACGAGCAAGTCTCAAATCTTTTCTACCGCTGCAGACAATCAACCTTCTGTAGAGATTGTAGTAACTCAAGGCGAGCGAGAGATGGCTGCAGATAACAAAAGTCTTGGGCGCTTTGTGCTCGAGGGTATTGCTCCTGCTCCACGTGGCATGCCACAGATCGAAGTATCGTTTGATATCGACGCAAATGGAATACTAAATGTAAAAGCTACCGACAAAGGCACAGGTAAAGAGCAATCTATAAAAATAGAAGGATCTAGTGGACTATCTGACGAGGAGGTAGAGAAGATGAAAGCAGATGCAGAGGCAAATGCAGATACAGACAAGGCAAAGAAGGAGCTTATAGAGACAAAGAACATGGCAGAGCAACTCGCCTACACAGCGGAGAAGTCGCTAAAGGAGCATGGCGACAAAGTTGGAGATGAGATTAAGAAAGATGTAGAAGAGAAGATAAAGGCGCTGCGAGAAGCTACCACCAAAGACGACAAAGACACTATAAGCAAAGCAACTGAAGAACTAAGTACCTCTATGCAAAAGATTGGTGAGGTAATAGCCAAAGAAGCAGAGGAGAAGCAGAAAGCAGAAGCCAACCAAAACAAAGAAGGTACTGATAAAAAAGATGGGGAAGATGTAAAAGACGCAGAATTTGAGGAGAAGAAGGAAGAGGATACTGACAAAGATGACAAAACCAACTAACTTTGTGATACAATCTGTAGAATGAATCCCGTTAGAAATCCAGTAACAAATGCAAGTATC
>CAZWKW010000049.1:0-1939 GCA_964634115.1 uncultured Candidatus Saccharibacteria bacterium
GAAAGTAGCTAACCGCCGGAACAAAGTGTACAATGCTACAATATGAGTACTTGGGCGAAACAAAGACAAATATATTACGGTACCGGTGTTGCCGTTTTTTTGCTGCTTATAATTGTGCCGATTTTGTATTTTACTCTGCATAAAGAGCCTACATGCTTTGATGGCAAGCAAAACCAAGGAGAGATAAGCCCAGATAAAGGAGGGCCGTGCAAGCTCTTGGACGAGAGAGTGCAGCAACCCCTATCTGTATTATGGACTCGCTCTTTTGAGATACGTGATGGAGTTTACAGTGCGTTAACTTATATAGAAAATCCAAATCCTAAGTCTGGTATAGAGCTAATAACTTACCAGTTTAAACTCTACGACGAGCAGGGTGTACTACTTGCAGAGCGCTTTGGGCGTGTGCCAGTCTTACCTGGTCGTGTGATGCCAATACTTGAGACGAATATTGAGACTGGTAATCGTAATGTGGTACGTACTATTTTCCAATTTATGGATGATGAGGTCTGGGTAGAAATGCAAGACCCTACAAAAGAGCTAAAGGTGGTTGACTCTATACTAAGTAATGCAAGCTCTCAGCCACGAATTGATGCAACATTAAAAAATACTGGCGTGGGTACAAGGGGACAAGTAGTGCTTGTGGCCACTGTATTTGACACTGTGGGCAACGCCTTTGCTGCATCACGTACATTTGTAGACAGCATAAAGGCTGGAGGAGAGAAGCAAGTTGCGTTTACTTGGCCTAATCCATTTGCTCTTCCTGTTGCGCGCATAGATGTTAGTCTACTTATGGTTCCCTAATAGCGACTAAACTGCCAATGACAAACAAAATTTTAAAATCTATTCAACACATAGATCCTGTGATGTTGATTTCGGCTGTACTTATATCATTAGCTGGTTTAGTCACTATGTATACAGGTACAGGAGATAACTTATATTTTGAACGCCAAATAATATGGCTAGCTATCTCACTTACTATGTTTCTCGCTATTAGTTTTATCGACTTCCGTTTTTTGAGGCGTAGAAATGTAATCGTTATTTTATTTATACTGACATCACTTTTATTAGTCACTTTATTTGTACTGGGGGACACTGTAAAGGGCGCAACGAGCAGGTTCAGCTTCGGGGGGTTCAGTATTCAACCAGCAGAGTTTGCCAAGCTTACGATAATTGCTCTACTAGCCAAGTACTTTACTAGGCGTCATATAGAAATTGCGCATATACGCCATATATTAGTGTCTGGGGTTTATGCTCTTATAGTGTTTGTACTCATTCTTATGCAGCCAGATTTTGGCTCGGCTATTATGATATTCTTTATCTGGTTAGGTATGGTTCTTGTTTCAGGCATCTCTAAAAAGCATCTTCTCCTTGTTTTTCTCGTCGGTACTCTTAGCGCTGGTGCTCTATGGTCATTTGCCTTGCATGATTACCAGAAGCAGCGCATCATGACTTTCCTCAATCCACTCCAAGACATTTACGGTAGCGGCTACAATGCGTACCAGTCCACAATAGCTGTGGGCTCTGGTGAGGTTTTTGGAAAGGGTATAGGCTTTGGTACACAAAGTAAGTTGCGCTTCTTGCCAGAGTATCAAACAGACTTTATCTTTGCGTCATATGCCGAGGAGTGGGGCTTTGTTGGTGTAGTGTTGCTGTTTATACTTTTTGGTGTACTTATTTGGCGTGTTCTTTTAGCCGCTAGTCTTGGAGCTAGCAATTTTGAGATGCTTTTTGGAGCTGGTGTTGCAATATTATTTATTGCTCACTTCACCGTGCACATCGGGATGAACATTGGTCTATTACCAGTTACAGGGGTAACCTTACCATTTATGAGTTATGGCGGCTCACACTTGCTCACAGAGTTTGCAGCACTTGGTATCATCAGTGCAATGCGCAGATACTCACGCACCACGCACCACTCAACCTCACAAAGCGAATTCCT
>CAZWKW010000049.1:2039-4459 GCA_964634115.1 uncultured Candidatus Saccharibacteria bacterium
AGGCCTTTGTTTTGCTGTGGGCGTCTCGTTGACATTCCATATGTTGGTTCGTCAAATTGGATTCCTTCCATGCTCGAATATTAGCATGCTAACTTCAATAATTACAATTATTTGTCCACAATACCTTGCCACTGCCTCACCTCTGTGGCATTATGCTACTATGCGTCTGTTGAGTAGAAAAGCATACTTCGTGCTCCTTTTAGGAGACGTTGGTATTTTATACCTCTCTGTGTGGGTAGCGCTTTTTCTGCGCCATTTTTCTATACCGAGTGTTGAGGCCCTCATTAAACATATCGTACCATTCTCGATACTCTTTCTTTCGTGGTTTACCGTCTACTTCCTCTCTGGTCTATATGGTCGCTATACAGTCTTATTTTTACGCAATCTACCCAATACAATTTTTGTAGCACAAATTATAAATACCGCCCTTGCTGCTCTATTTTTCTTCACATTCCCAATCTTTCAAATTACACCCAAGGTAGTCTTGGTCATCTATCTTTTTGTCTCCACAGCACTCCTTTACTTCTGGCGTATGCATATGTACCCACACTTGCATGTTCGTCGTGAGTTCGGCGCGGTACTCGTGGGCACCAGTGCCGAGCTTAGTGAGCTTGCAGAGGAGGTTAATCGTGATCCTCTGTACCCACTAGAGTTTCGTGCCATCATCCACCCAGAGCTGGTTAGTGAGGGTGAGCTAAAGAGCACGTTAGCCAAGCTCGTAGCCACGGGTGAGGCCACTACCATAGTTGCCGACGTTGGCAACCGCTCACTAGATAAAACTTTACAATTCATATACAGCCTCACATTTGTTAAGCGCGCTGCTGTGTTTATAGATGCCCGCAAGCTTTACGAGGAGGTGTTTGAGCGCTTACCACTTAGTCTTATAGACGAGCGTTGGATACTGCGCTATATCCAACTTGCTCCACACACACTTTATGCCACTCTTAAGCGTGGCTTTGACATAATCATTTCTGCAACTCTTGGCATTGTCTCTCTTGCACTCTATCCATTTATTATACTTGCTATTAAAGTGGGGGATAAGGGGAAGGGGCCGGCCTTCTACATTACAACTCGCCTAGGACGTGGAGAAAAGCCAATAAATATAATAAAATTTCGCACCATGACAGGTCAAGATGTTGGCCAAGATGTGCTCAGTACCAAGCTTGCTGTTACGAAGGTTGGTAAGTTTCTTAGGCGTAGTCGACTCGACGAGCTACCTCAATTATGGAATATCCTCCGAGGAGACATGTCATTCGTCGGTCCAAGGCCAGAGGCACCTGCGCTGGTAGAAATGTATAGTAAAGAGGTAGAGTACTACAGCCTGCGCCACAGTGTTAAGCCAGGTCTCTCTGGTTGGGCACAAATTCGCCATGATAATCACCCACATCACGGTGTAGACACAGATGCCACAAGAGAGAAGCTCGCATATGATCTCTACTACATAAAGCGCCGAAGCATTTGGCTAGATTTCTATATTACCATTCTCACCCTCAAGACAATCATTACAAAAAAAGGCTCCTAGTTATTAACAGTGAGGCTTCGCCTAGCTGTTCGTAAGTGCTAGTATGTAGAGCATGGCACAGAGAGAAACATCACTATCAAATAATGAGTTTTATCATATCTACAATAGGGGAGTGGACAAGCGTGTAGTATTTAAGGATAAACAAGATTTTTTTCAGTTTATTCAAATGCTTGATTATTTTAATCAGGAAGCAGCATTGGGAAGTATGGAGAAATATAAATACCCAATAAATGAACAACAGCGAGGCGAAGCCTCACTGTTGTTAGAGATAGTGGCATATTGCCTAAACAAAAACCACTACCACTTAATTTTAAGACAAGTTGCAGATGATGGAATTTCTAAATTTATGCAAAAGGTTGGCACTGGCTATGCTATGTATTTTAATAAAAAGTATAAAAGAACAGGTGCATTATTTGGTGGGCCATTTAAGTCAAAACATATCGGAACAGATGCATACTTAAACCGTGTAGGTGTTTATGTTAACCTAAACAGTAGAGTACATAGTCAAGATAATAAACAACAGCGAGGCGAAGCCTCACTGTTGAGATATGTGAGTAGCTGGAGGGAGTATATGGGAACATCTAAGTTAAAATTGTGTAAGAGGGAATATTTGATGGGGGATTTTAAAACACCGAATGCTTATAAAAAATACGCAGAAGAAGCATTAAGAGATATTGTAAGAAACAAAATTAAGAATGAAAAGATGCAAAAAGAGCTTGAGGAATAATAAATCACGAGTATACTGTGCTCATGTTAAAAACGCGGATAATAGCTTTGATGATACTTATTGCTGGTGTAGGTGTTGGATATTTTGTATACAGTAGTGAAGTAAACCAAAATAGCACTGTACCATTTCGTCTTGGTTTAGACCTCTCTGGCGGTACGCACTTAGTGTACA
>CAZWKW010000050.1:0-2686 GCA_964634115.1 uncultured Candidatus Saccharibacteria bacterium
CTTGTGTACAATACTTTTAGGAAATGCTTCCATAATTTCTCTTTATTTAAGAGCTCACAGAATGCAGGACTGAAAACTTCACAAAGCTTCAATACTGTATCTGCGAACTCCGGCTTTTAACACCTTCAATATACCAGACTTATCAAGCTTTACCAAACCTACTTGCCTTTTGATGTGTTTTGTGGGATAAAGTTGGTGGAATGGTTTTTTGAAATTGAAATCTGGAAAAGAAAAGGAGAAGATTATGCGCTTGTTCGCTTATCTTGTCATAGCTGTCATAATAGGTATTGTATTTAGCGGAGTCAGAGATATGATAATGTCATATTCTCAACCGAGGGACTTTCTTATGAGAGTCCCAGTGTACGAGCAAACACGCTCGGATCTCGCTAATTATTGTGGAGATCATAACTGTTCGCAAGAGCAAGTGGATCTCTTTATAAAAAAGAGGGACAAGGTTCTCAAAAAAACATGGCCGGATTTGGTGATTTACCTCACCGACACTCGGCGGTGGCAGAAACACTATGTCCCAGGCAAGGGCAATGGGTATGCAATACGGGATGATTTCTACCGTATTGTGGAAGAGGTTGGCGGTGTTGAAGCGCTCAAGCGCTGTACACCAGTTGTCAGCTGGTATATTACCGGCGGCGGATATGTCTACCACTCCTTTGCAGGGGTGAAGTGCGACGATAAGGAGTATAAGCTCATGTTTTGACGTATTTTCTCATAAAAACGGAGTAAGGTATCGCTACCCTACTCCGTTTTTTCTCTTTATTATTTCATTTATCATCATAACAAAACAAATGACAATAGGGTCTCTCTTGTCACCGGATTAGTGCCCGAAGAAGCCGCGTGCCTCTTTGTCTGGAGCTTGGATTAGTAAAACTCCATGCTCGCTTGCAAACTTTCTTACTTGCTTGTCTTTCACAGATCCGCTTGTGGCAAAGATTGTCTTAATGCCGGCATCTGCCAGTATCTCTACCCCGTCGGTGAAGGGGAAGAAGCTATCGCTATACGCCACAGCACCCTCAAGCTCGTGTCCTGCATCTTTCGCACGTTTTATAGCAAGCTCACACGCACCCACTCTATCTTGCTGCCCAACGCCATTGCCTATTACCATGCCGCTCTTTGCCAGAGTGATGGTATTGCTTACACTGGTAGAACCCACCCCCCAGGAAAGTATTAAATCTCTTTCAACTTCTTCACTCACACCTTCGGCAATCTCTGTAAAGTTTGGAACGTATTCGCCACTTTGCTCCACTATATATCCACCGCGCACTTGACGCCTTTTTTCGTTCTTGTTTATGCTGTCTTCATTAAGCTCTGCCAAAGCCGGCAATACTATCGTTTGCATTGCGCGCTTCTGCTTTGGCAGTAGCTCCAGCGCCTCTTGTGTAATCTCTGGAGCTACTACGCCTGCCAAGAAGGTTTTACCTCCAGCTGTATCTAGTAGCGCTTGTGCGACCTCTACACTAAGAGCAAAGTTAAACATTATAAACCCACCAAAAATCGCACGCCTGTCTCCCTCGTACATCCTTTGCACAGCCTCTGCTGGACTCTGCCCCACTGCTGCACCACAGATGTGCCCGTGCTTTACCGCTACGGCAATAGCAGGTACCTTGCCTGTGTTCTTAGCAAATCCTGCGGCAATGTTAGTAATGGTGTTTAGCATCCTGTCTGTGTCGGAGACTGAGATAAAGCTCATGGAGGAATAGTCAAACGGCGAGCCGTCTGGATTAGCCAGATTAAATATTGAAAGTGAGTCTGCCGGTAGCGAGGTATCTTCCATAAGTGTTGCACTTGATTGCGGATTCTCTCCATAGCGAAGTGTGTGAGTCATATAAAAAGATTAATTTCTAATCTTGGATTATATATGAGTTTCGATTCAATCGCTAATTATGTAGGCAAAAAGTTAGGCGGAACATTGCAGTTCCGCCTTAAGGTTATTGCGCAATATTTTCAAGTTGTATTACTTGAAAATAACTTTCACCTCACCCGCGCATGCTGCAAAGCGCAGAAGGGCATGTAAGTCCGGAAAGAAGTCAGGCCGATCAATATTTTCTGGTAAACACTTCTCCCTTCCAAGCTCGCCAAAAAGGCCAGCCCAGTCAATGTTCTCTCCCTGGCCAAAAGAAGTGGTAATTACCGCGCCAGAGCGATAGAGTCCGTCAACCCCCTGTTCACCATTGATGTGTTTCGTGATAGCAGACCCATCTCTCAAAAGACCAAAAAGAGACATAATCGCAATCACAGAATCATTCTCGCTTAAAATACGAGTTATGTCTCTGTTTCTGCATTTTGCGATTACCTCAATCATTGCTACAGAATGAGGTTTTTTAATATCTTCATCCTTCTTACTAAGGTTGCCTCCACCGTATGTGAACTTAAAGTCTCTACGGCGAACCTCAAGCTCGACTGCGACAGAAGCTGCGGCTGCGGCTGCGGCTTTTTCTTCGTAAGTTCTCGTATCCATCTTTTCTTCTCCTTTTTAAGGTTGAATAGCTTAAATTTGTTCTGACGCAAGAAAATCACAGCAGAGTGCTGAAGTCAAATATTTTATATTAAATCTGTTCTGCAAACCACTTAGTAATTGCCGTGTCGTACGTGGCAGTGCGAGCGTAGGCCTTGGCTGCGAGCTCGCGGCGCAACGTCGTAGACGTTGCGCCGTTATTTTCCGTCATCTCTTTTA
>CAZWKW010000050.1:2786-4344 GCA_964634115.1 uncultured Candidatus Saccharibacteria bacterium
AGCTCGCGGCGCAACGTCGTAGACGTTGCGCCGTTATTTTCCGTCATCTCTTTTATTACACGTGTATAATCTTCGGCGGCGGTGATTATGGTTACGAATTTATGATTCTTCGCCGCGCCGCGCACCATTGCCGGCCCTCCTATGTCTATCTGCTCCACACACTCTGCGAAGTCTGCACCACTCTCTACTGTTTTTTCAAACGGATACAAGTTTATCACTACTAAATCAATACCCTCTATACAATTCTCCTCCATTGCCTGTTGGTGGCTCTCACTATCGCGCACAGCAAGTATTCCACCATGGATTTTTGGATGCAAAGTCTTCACTCTCCCACCCATAATCTCCGGAAAGTCAGTAACTTCACTTACTTTAGTAACTTTAATGCCATTCTCTGCAAGTAACTTGGCAGTGCCGCCTGTGGAGATAAGCTCTATACCCATCTCACTAAGTGCTTTGGCAAATTCTACAATACCAGACTTATCTGATACAGAAAGTAATGCACGTTTTATCATATTTATTTTATTATTTGCTTTTACTACTAGACTTCTTACTGCCACCACTTACAAAGCGCCACGGCCCAGAGCCTCCCGATGCCTTATAGTTAATCAGATACTTTTTCGGATCATCATCCATATCGGTAAACTCATCGCACACCTCGCGCAGCTTACTTGAGGATGACTTACCAAATGAGATAACCTCCACCTGGCAACCAGAGTGTATCTGCAAATACTCAGCAAGAGGTATGAAGTCGCCATCACCCGTAGCCAGTATCACTGCATCTAGTTTGGGTGCTGCGGTAATAGCGTCTACCGCTAGGCCCACGTCCCAATCTGCCTTCTTGGCCCCACCAAAGAATACTTGTAGGTCCTTAGTCTTTACTTCTATACCAAGCTTCTCGAGAGCTTCAAAAAAGTTAGCTTCTTCGCCGCTCTCTGTGGTTACCACGTAAGCTCTGGCACGTATAAGCTGTCGGCCTGCTACAGATTCTTTTAAAATCGCACCAAAGTCTACCTTAGCCTTGTATAGGTTCTTAGCGCTGTGATATAGGTTTTGCGTATCTATAAATACTCCGACACGCTGGTTTGCATGTTTTATTACTGTCATGTCTTAGATTTTATGGTGAATAAAATGAATTAAAAATTCTAATTATTAAAAATTGCCACTCTTTACAGAGTATAGCACATGGTAACTAACCAAAACTAAAAAGGAGGACTACTTCTTAAGCCCGAGAGCAGAGATAACACTCTTGTAAGACTTCGCACTACTTGCTTGTAAATATTTTAGGTGTTTGCGACGGTTTTCTACCATTTTTAAAAGTCCACGGCGAGAGTGTTTGTCTTTTTTGTTCTTCTTTAAATGTGATGCAAGTTCGTCTATTCGTTTGCTTAAAATAGCCACCTGCGCCTCAGAAGAGCCCGTGTCACTATCGTGCCTTTGTGTCTTTTTTATAGCAATCGCCTTTTTACGTTTTGTTAATACCATCGTGCATGCGATTATAACACATCTTGACACACCTCGCAAGTCATTTACTGCCTACCGCACCTCTATTACTTGTTTT
>CAZWKW010000051.1:0-1100 GCA_964634115.1 uncultured Candidatus Saccharibacteria bacterium
ATGTGTACAAGTAATTTGACCACATCACATGTGCGTGTATAATGCTCTCAATTTAAAATGGCGATGCGAAAAGAAAAAGAAGCGACATTAATTCTAAACGATGGAACAAAGTTCCACGGAAAGTCATTTGGCTTTCACCAATCGGCCTCGGGAGAGGTCGTTTTTAATACCGGGATGGTAGGTTATCCAGAAACTTTAAGTGACCCATCGTATAAGGGGCAGATACTTGTACTTACATATCCGTTAATTGGCAACTACGGAGTGCCAAGCGATGAGAGAGATGAGCATGGTATCAAAAAGTTTTTTGAGTCAGACGATGTACATATATCGGGCCTTATAATTTCTGACTATTCGCACGAGTACAGCCACAGTAGTGCTGTTAAGAGTTTGGGTGAGTGGCTACGTGAGCATAAAGTGCCCGCAATCTACGGAGTAGACACAAGGGCGCTTACCAAGAAGTTGCGCGAGCAGGGCGTAATGTTAGGTCAAATTCAAACAAACACTACTCCGCTAAAGCTTCGAAGGGTGAAGGAAAATCAAGTAGCTAAGGTAAGTGCAAAAGAGGTAGTAGAATACAAACCCAAACTTAGTAGTCGAAGTACTAAGTCGGTACTATTGGTAGATTGTGGTGTTAAGAACAATATAATCCGCAGCTTTTTAAACAGAGGCGTGAGTGTAAAGAGGGTGCCATGGGATTACGACTTTACTAAAGAGGATTATGACGGACTCTTTATCTCTAACGGTCCTGGCGACCCCAAGCAGTGCAAAGCCACAATAAAGCATTTAAAGAAGGCGATAAGCAAGAAGAAGCCAATATTCGGTATCTGCCTTGGGAGCCAACTCTTGGCACTCGCCGCAGGCGCAGATACGTACAAACTAAAGTATGGGCATAGAGCTCATAACCAACCATGTATAGAACGCGACAGTGGTAGATGTTATATAACGAGCCAAAACCATGGCTACGCAGTGAAGGGGGAGACGTTACCAAAGAGCTGGGAAGCGTGGTTTACAAATGCAAACGACGGCACTAATGAGGGCATACGCCACAAGATCAGGCCAATATTTGCCGTGCAGTTTCACCCTGAGGCAACATCAGGGCC
>CAZWKW010000051.1:1200-4266 GCA_964634115.1 uncultured Candidatus Saccharibacteria bacterium
TGTGCTTATAAACCCAAATATTGCAACTATACAAACGAGTGAGGGTCTTGCTGATAAGGTGTACTTTCTTCCTGTTACTCCTGAGTTTGTGGAGGGAGTTATAAAGAAGGAGAAACCCGACGGTATCCTTCTCTCCTTCGGTGGGCAGACAGCGCTAAACTGTGGCGTGGAACTTTACGAAAGTGGAGTGCTAAAGAAATATGGTGTACGAGTGCTTGGAACACCTGTTGAAGTCATACAAAACACAGAAGACAGAGATTTGTTTGTGCAACGTCTTGATGAAATTGGAGCATTGGCACCAAAGAGTATAGCTGCAAAGAGTCTCAAGACTACGAAGGCCGCAGCAAAGAAGATTGGCTACCCAGTAATGCTGCGCGCGGCATATGCGCTTGGGGGTCGTGGAAGTGGAATATGTAAAGATGAGGCACAATTAGTAGAGCGTGCTCGTGAGGCATTTGCCACAAGTCCACAAGTACTCATAGAGGAGTGGCTAGGAGGGTGGAAGGAGATAGAGTACGAGGTGGTGCGAGATGCTGCAGACAACTGTATTACGGTGTGTAATATGGAGAACTTCGACCCGCTGGGTATACACACAGGCGAGAGCATAGTGGTAGCGCCATCACAGACCCTTACCAACTTAGAGTACTTTAAGCTGCGCGAGGTGGCACTGCAAGTAATACGCCATCTTGGTATAGTGGGTGAGTGTAATATACAGTACGCGCTGGATCCGAATGCCCCGGATGGCGAGGTGAGGTATAGAATAATAGAGGTAAATGCACGACTCTCACGCTCAAGCGCACTGGCTTCTAAGGCTACGGGCTACCCGCTTGCCTTTGTGGCGGCCAAGCTTGCGCTTGGTTATACATTACCAGAGGTAGATAATCAGGTAACTAAGGTTACGAAGGCGTGCTTCGAGCCATCTTTGGACTACTGTGTGGTGAAGGTGCCACGTTGGGATTTGGCCAAGTTTAAAGAAGTAAACAAAGAGCTCGGCAGTGAGATGAAGTCGGTGGGTGAGGTAATGAGTATAGGGCGTAACTTTGAGGAGGCACTGCAAAAGGCACTGCGCATGGTGGGTACTGGCATGCATGGGTTGGTGGGTAACACCGCAGATCTTGGAAACATAGAGCACGAGCTTAAGAATCCAACAGACAAGCGCGCGTTTGCGGTAGGAGAGGCACTTGCAGCTGGCATGAGTGTAGAGCAGGTGCACGAGCTTACAAAAATAGACAAATGGTTTTTATACAAATTACAAAACATTGTAGGTTGCAATAATGAGTTGCAGAAGGCAAAAAGATTAACAAAAGATTTATTAAAGCACGCCAAGCAACTCGGCTTTAGTGATTACCAAATAGCCAAGGCTCGTGGCAGTGGTAATAATCTACTAAAGATTAGAGCAAAGCGTAAAAAGTTGGGCATTGTGCCGTATGTTAAGCAGATAGACACTCTCGCTGGCGAATTTCCAGCGCAGACCAATTACCTATATATGACGTACAACGCCAGTGAACACGATGTAGCACCACCCGCGCCTGCCGCAGGCAGGCGCGGACAGAAGAGCGTATTGGTGCTTGGCTCTGGTGCGTACCGCATTGGCTCTTCTGTAGAGTTTGATTGGTGCTGTGTTAATGCTGCCGAGACGGCGACCAAGCTCGGGTATAAAACAATAATGCTCAACTACAATCCCGAGACGGTTAGTACAGATTACGACACATGCCATAAGCTCTACTTCGACGAGATGTCGTTAGAGCGCACCTTAGATGTATACGAGTTTGAGAATCCGAGTGGCACCATAGTCTCTATGGGAGGGCAAATACCTAACAACCTGGCAGTGCGACTTGGTAAACTGGGTGTGCGTATACTTGGCACAACTGTAGAAAATATAGACAGAGCGGAAGACCGTAATAAATTCTCAGACATGCTAGATGCGCTTGGTGTAGATCAGCCTGCGTGGCACGAGGCCGCAAGTGCGGCAGGCGCTGCCAGATTCGCAAACAAAGTTGGTTACCCGGTACTTATACGTCCTAGCTATGTGCTCTCTGGCGCGGCGATGAATGTGGTATGGAGCGACAAAGATCTAAACAAGTACCTAAGCGAGGCAGTGGCAGTTAACCCATCTCACCCGGTGGTGGTAACCAAGTTTATAGAAAACTCTAAAGAGGTGGAGATAGATGCAGTGGCTAAGGATGGTGAGATACTAATATACGCAATAAGCGAGCATATAGAGAACGCCGGTGTGCACTCTGGCGACGCGACCACCATGCTCCCCGCACAAAAGCTCTATGTAGAAACTACAAGGAAGGTGAAGAAGATAGCTCGCAAAATTGCCAGAGAGCTGCAAATTACGGGGCCATTTAATATCCAATTTCTTGCTTATGAAAATCACATTAAGGTAATAGAGTGCAACTTGCGTGCATCACGCAGCTTCCCATTCTGCTCTAAGGTGTTTAAGGTCAATATGATAGACTTGGCCACAAGAGCGATACTTGGTGAAGAGGTGAAGCCAGTAGAAAAGTCTTCGCTAGACTTAGATTACGTAGGGGTTAAGGCTGCCCAGTTTAGCTTCTCACGGCTTAAGGGTGCAGACCCAGTACTTGGTGTAGAGATGGCAAGTACAGGCGAGGTTGGCTGCTTAGGTCACGAGACAGACGAGGCCTTCTTAAAGGCGATGCTTAGTGTGGGCTTTGTAATTCCTAAGAAAAGCGTGTATCTCTCTATAGGCATGCTGGTAAATAAAGGTAAATTTTTAGAAAGTGCACTTAAGTTACAAGCAATGGGTTACAAGTTATACGCCTCACATGGCACAGGCAAATTCTTACAAGAAAGTGGCATAAATGTGCAGGTGTTGCGTTGGCCGGAGGAGGGAGGTGAGCACAATGTGCGTGACTACTTACAGAAAGGCAAGATAGATTTAGTTATAGACATTCCGCACGTAGAGCGAGAGCTTGCCTCGCGCGGTGGCTACGACCTTCGTAGTACGGCTGTGTCGCTTGAGGTGCCACTGATTACAAATATGCAAATTGCCGAGCAGATTGTAGACGCAATAGAATTTTACAAAGCAAATCCAAA
>CAZWKW010000052.1:0-2370 GCA_964634115.1 uncultured Candidatus Saccharibacteria bacterium
ATGGCAATACAAAAAGGAGACAAAAAGAGGCATTGGTATGTAATACACACCTACTCGGGCTACGAGGAGGCTGTAGCACGCAACCTACGCCAGCGCATAGACTCTATGGGGATGAAGGATCAGATATTTGATGTAAAGGTACCCACGGAGAAAAAGATACGCATAAAGGCGGGTAAAAGAGTTGAGGAAAAAGTTAAGATATACCCAGGCTATGTGTTGGTGGATATGATAGTAAATGATGAGTCATGGTATGTGGTGCGTAATACTCCGCGTGTTACAGGATTTGTAGGTAGCGGTACACAACCAGTACCAATGACAGACGAAGAGGCAGAAACACTCTTTAATCGTATGGAGTCTGAGACCGCCACACATGCTATAGATCTTGGTCTAGATGATGCAGTAATAATAACTGATGGACCATTTAAAGAGCTTGAGGGCAAGGTGGGCGAGATAGACGAAGACCGTGGCAAGGTAAAAGTGATGGTGCCAATGTTTGGTCGTGAGACTCCAGTGGAGTTGGACTTCTTGCAAGTTAAGAGAATCTAAGTAATATATCAGCACTATGGCAAAAACAGTAACAAGACAACTTAAACTACAAATAGAGGCTGGCAAAGCAACGCCTGCGCCACCCATTGGCCCGGCACTTGGGCAGGTGGGTATAAATATTGGCGATTTTGTAAACCAATTTAACGAAGCAACAAAAGAAATGCGTGGCGACTTAATACCTGTGGTAGTAAGTGTGTACGACGATCGTACTTTTGACTTTGTACTTAAGACTCCGCCGGCGTCTGCACTGCTACTTAAAGCAATAGGAGCTAAAAGTGGCTCTGGCAAGAACTTGGTAAAGAAAGTAGGCAAAGTAACGCAGAAGCAGCTAGAGGAGATTGCTACACAAAAGATGGCAGACATATCAGCAAATGATGTGAAAGCTGGAGCGAAGATTATTGCAGGGACTGCTCGCTCTATGGGTATAGAAGTAGGATAATTTTTTGTATTTAAAAATCCCCGCGCGCCGCAGGCGCGCGGGGATTTTTGTGCTAAAATACATTCTTAGAAAGAGATTAGTTTTCTCAGAAAAAGTTTTTTATAATCTTTTCTGAGTCTAAGATTTTCTAAACTCATTTTATTCATTAATAAAATCTAAGATATGAGTGCTCCACAAGATTTAAGTTTTTTAGAGAGTCAAGATGCAGAAGTTTTTAATGCTATTCGCGGTGAGGAAAAGAGGGAAGACGAAGGGTTAGAGCTTATACCGTCTGAGAATTACGTATCACGTGCTGTGCGTGAGACAAATGGCTCTGTACTTACTAACAAATACTCAGAAGGTTACCCTGGTAGGCGTTACTATGGTGGGCAAGAATTTACCGATGCGGTAGAGCGGCTTGCACGCAATCGTGCGAAAGAGTTATTTAACTGCAAATATGCAAATGTTCAGCCACTCTCTGGAGCTCCAGCAAACGTGGCGATGTACTTTGCCCTTATGGAGCCGGGCGACACTGTGCTAGGCATGCACCTAGAGCATGGTGGGCACCTTACACATGGACACCCTACAACAAGTATAAATAAGGTGTTTAACTTTGTGCGCTACAAAATGAAAGACGTGGATACCGGTGAGATTGATTACGATAAGTTGCGCGAGGTAGCACTTAAGGAAAAGCCTAAGATTATACTTGCAGGATTCTCTGCCTACTCTCGTGAGCTTGATTACAAAAAGTTTGTAGATATTGCTCGCGAGGTGGGGGCAATTACCGTAGCAGACATGGCACACATTGCCGGACTTATTGCGGGGGGTGTGGCACGCAACCCGTTTGACGATGGGTTTGATATAATTACTACGACAACACATAAAACACTGCGTGGTCCGCGTGGTGGAATGATACTTACACGAGAGAGCAGAGAGATAGCGAAGAAGATAAACAAGTCTGTTTTCCCAGGGCTTCAAGGTGGCCCACATATGAACAATATAGCAGCCAAGGCGGTGGCCTTTGGTGAGGCTCTGCGCCCGGAGTTTAAAGATTACGCAGCGCAGATACTTAAAAATGCAAAGGCAATGGAGGGGGTATTTGCAGCGAACAATGTACGTATGATAGGCGGTGGTACGAGCAATCACCTTATACTCGCTGACGTTACCTCACTGGGTATTACGGGGCAAGAGGCAGAGGATGTGCTAGACGAAGTGGGTATGACATTAAACAAAAACATGATAGCAGACGAACCGCGTAGCGCCATGGACCCGTCCGGTATCCGCTTTGGCTCGCCAGCTATTACCACACGCGGGTTTAAGGAGGAGCAGTGCACACGGGTTGCTGAGCTGATGATAGAGACGCTCAAAAATAAAGACGACAGCGCGACAAAAGAGCGCGTGCGAGA
>CAZWKW010000052.1:2470-4233 GCA_964634115.1 uncultured Candidatus Saccharibacteria bacterium
AGCGTGTCAGTGTAGGGGAGCATGATTTTATAAATTTGCCCGCCGCCGATTATGTAAATCTTCTCTGCACCGGGTGCCTTTTTTGCAATTTCCAGCGCCTCTTCAGGAGAGTGAGCCATTGTGGCGCCCTCCACCACCTCATCGCCAAGAGTCATTATAATGTTGGTCCTGTTGGGTAAGACGCCGGCTGGCAGAGATTCGTACGTTTTATAACCCATTATCACAGGGTGACCCTTTGTCGCTGTTTTGAAATGTTTTAAGTCGGCGGGGATCCTCCATAATAAGTCGTTGTTTTTACCAAGCGCTCGGCTCTTGCTACCTATGGCTGCTATCGCTATTACTTCGTACGATGTAGTGCTCTCTCTTACTTTGCAATTTGCCTTGTTTTTCATATTTCTATTCTACATGATATACTGACGGTTATGAAGCAGTATTTGAGTGCAATGGAGGATATAATGAAGAGCGGTGTAGACCGTGAAGGTCGCAACGGGTGGACACGTTCCAAATTTGCAATACAAATGCGATTTGACTTAACCAATAGTTTTCCTGCTGTTACTACTAAAAAATTGGCATTTAAGTCCGTACTTTCTGAGCTTCTTTGGTTTATAGAGGGTTCTGGAGATGAACGCCGTTTGTGTGAAATTATGCATGACACTCGTGATGCTAAGAAGAAAACAATATGGACCGCGAACGCAGATGCAGACTATTGGAAGCCAAAGGCAAAATTTGAAGGTGATTTAGGCAGAGTATACGGGGTGCAGTGGCGACATTGGACCAATAGTGATGGCGAGGAATTTGATCAATTAGCAGATGTTATAGAACGCATCAAGACAAATCCGTATGACAGGCGTCTTATAGTGTCGGCGTGGAATCCGGGCGAATTGCACAAGATGGCTCTACCACCGTGTCATCGCGACTTCACCTTCTATGTGGCAGATGGCAAGCTCTCACTGCATATGAATCAACGCAGTTGCGACATGTTCTTGGGCGTGCCATTTAATATCGCGAGTTACTCTATGTTGCTTGCAATGGTCGCGCAAGTTACAAATCTTAAATCGCATGAGGCAGTCTTCACATTTAACGATGCGCATATTTACCATGATCACTTCGATGCCGTTAAAGAGCAGCTGGAACGAAACCCAGGTAAATTACCTACACTTTGGATAAATGAGGAGGTAAAAAATATAGACGACTTCACCATGGACGATATTAAATTGGTAGACTATAATCCGCAAAAGACGATTAAAGCCAAAATGGCAGTATAAATATATGATTTTACCTGACTCAGAAATTTTAAAGAGTATTAAAAATGGTGAGATAGTCATAACCCCCTTTCAGAGAGAGAAGCTTGGTAGCAACTCTTATGACGTACACTTGAGCAAACACCTTGCAGTGCATGAAGATGATGAGTTAGATGCAAAAAAGCACAATAAGATTAAACATTTCGAAATTGGATATGAAGGGTTTTTAATGGTACCTGGAGAGCTCTACCTAGGTTCTACACTTGAGTATACAGAGGCGCACAAACATCTACCCATACTGGATGGTAAGTCTAGTGTTGGCAGGCTTGGTATAGACATCCATGCAACAGCTGGTATTGGTGATGTGGGCTTTTGTGGTTTTTGGACACTGGAGCTCTCTGTAACCAAGCCTGTACGGGTATATGCAAATATGCCAATTGGACAAATTATTTACTATGTTGTAAAGGGTGAAGTGTTAAATCCATATGATAAAAAGGGTGATGCCAAATATTCTCAGCAGGA
>CAZWKW010000053.1:0-1249 GCA_964634115.1 uncultured Candidatus Saccharibacteria bacterium
ACCTGTACCTGTTGGTGCAGGAGCTGTGCCCGTGCCTGTACCTGGAGTACAGTTTGCTGTCATTGCGTTTGCCTTTGCCATTGAGGATGGACCCCAATAACCTGTTGGAGCTGAAAGTCCAACTGGAGCAAGAACGTCTGAAGCGTACTTAGCCTGGAACTTACTTACGGCAGCCTTTGTAGCTGGACCGAAGTAAGATGTCTCGTTACCTGGTGAACCTGCGCCAGTAGCTGCTACCTGAGTAGCTGCGTCACCGTTAAGGAACTTTTGAATGTCCATAACCTGACCGCCGCTGTCACCCTTTTTGTGACTCTGTGTGAATGTTACTCCACATGCGCCACCTGTGGTACCACCTGTAGTGCCACCACCCTGCATGCTTGCGAGCTGTGCTTGCAAACCTGCAATTGTCGCTAGCAAACTTTGAATCTGTGCTGCTAGGTCATCTGCTGTACTCGCCTTCGCAGGAAGTGCGAATACGAATGAGAAAACCATTGCCACACCAATCAAAGCTGCTACGAACTTTGAAGTTGATAATGTATTAGTCATACTAATGTTTTTAATTTAGACCTATTAACTATATTGTCTCCATCTCTCGCCCCTTGCAATCAGGCAAGAGAATCACGAGAGTCTATAGCTGCGGTAAACTTTGTCGACCAAAGTAAACGCGCATATAGTTTTGTTTGTGCTCCCAACCAAGCTTACCTTAATACTAATGTTATTAATGTGGCTCGCATGCAAGTTTGCACGAACTGATAATTTTTTAACTCTCCCACTACTCCATTTAATCGACATGAAGAATGTGCGAGTGAGTTAACAAGATGTTAGGGGATCGTCTGTCATGTCTAGAAACCCTAAACCAAATGGTCGGGGTATACAGGACTGTGCTTCCACCTCAGTAAAATTTCCTATACTCAATATTCAGTTGTCAAAGAACTGCATCCGAAATTGTATAGCGTATAGCACCCATGTTCAAGTGGGTGCAAATCTACCAATGTGGATAACTACAGAATAGCGTAATGAGCATGGATGTCAACCATTTAATTGCGCACAAGAGTGTACACTGTCCAGCGCTTGTTTCCTTCCTTTTTTAAGACTCCTTCCGATACTAAATTCATAAGTTCTCGTTGCAGTGTTTTAGGACTTGTATCTGGTATTTGCTTGGCAACCTCTTTCACTGTCACCTTACCACTCTTTGCCACCATGTCTAGTATCACCACGCGCCTATTAGTACTTATTGCACGCGACTTTA
>CAZWKW010000053.1:1349-4116 GCA_964634115.1 uncultured Candidatus Saccharibacteria bacterium
GACACACTATTACGCCCAAATGGGTTAACGGACATATTACTGTCTATGAGCCTTAAGTAACGCAAGTTACTGCTATTATTTATTTGTATATCTTGCTGATTCATAGACCGTCATGCGCACTCAACGCATTAAAGACATGTCCTTTAGAAATGTATAAATGTCCTTTATACCATGTCTCTTATATGTCCATTATACATATAATGTTCTTTTGAGCAACACTGGGCGAAGTGAGAGCGAAGCAAGCACCTTTTGTTGCAAATGGCCTTTCGGAGGCACTCAAGAGAGTGGCGAGAAGAGCAGCCAAACTCCACATAGTTTGGACTGTGAGTCTTTAGCAGCAAAAGTGTGGTTGTGGAGGAAAGGATAAAGCTAGCCATTAAAAATTATGTTAGAATGAGTTTATGGTATTAAGAAAAAAGAAACGAAAGAGAGCTGTGACACGTAAAGAAAAAAAGGAAGGGAAAGATTTACTGAAGGAAGATCGTGGCGTAAAAGATGAGACGTTGCGTGGAGTATGGGGAGTGCTTGCACTTGCCTTTGCGGTGCTTTTTATACTTGCTGGTTTTAACATTGCAGGCGTATTTGGTACCAAGCTATATATGCTACTCTCTACAATCTTTGGCATAGGTTACTGGCTTGTACCTCTATCTCTTGCTCTATTTTCTTTAGCATTATTTAAATCATTTGAGCACAAAGTAGGCACGCTTAAGGTACTGGGTGCAAGCATCTTTTTTCTTACAGGTTTAGCACTTATAGAGACTCTCTTTACCTCCAGTGGGGGTATGCTCGGCAACTTACTCTCACGTCCACTGGTGTGGGCCATGGATACTGTGGCCACGGTAGTCGTACTCTTTGCACTATTGGTAGCAGCTCTTTTGGTAGTGTTTGATACTCACCCACAATTTGCATTTCCATCTATACAGAAACTCTTAAAAAAGAATGAAGACGAAGATGGGCTAGACTCAGACGAGAGTATCTTAAAAGACAAAGAAGAAGCTGTAATAGATAAAGAACTAGACGGTAAAGGACATGTAAAAGACACTGGAGATATAAAGGACAACTCTGATATAGAAAACGAGTCCAAAAAGACAACAAATATAGTAGACTTCGCTAAGAATAAAGGTTCAGAATTTATGGGGGGCATCTCTTATAACGGACAAAGTGCAAGTGCTTACTCTCCTCCACCACTTTCAATACTTCAAAAGGACAAAGGTAAACCTCGTGTAGGCGATGTAAAAGCCAGTGCAAACGCAATCAAAAGGACATTACTTAACTTTGGTGTGCACGTAGAGATGGACGAGGTCTCTATAGGTCCCACGGTAACTCGCTACGCACTTAAGCCAGCCGAGGGTGTGCGTCTTGCCAAAATTGTGAGTTTGCAGAGTAACTTAGAGTTGGCTCTTGCCACATCCCCTATTCGTATTGAGGCACCGATACCTGGGCGCGCCTTGGTGGGTATAGAGGTTCCCAATACATCTAAATCACTTATTGGCCTTGCAGCGCTCATTGGTCATGCTGACTTCCAAAAGTCTACCAAGCCGCTACTCATTACACTTGGGCGCGACATAGCAGGTAAGCCACACTATGCCAATATATCTAAAATGCCACATATACTCATCGCAGGAGCTACTGGTGCGGGCAAGAGTGTAACCATACACGACCTTATAGTCAGCTTACTATACCGCAACTCACCACAAGACATGCGCCTCTTAATGGTAGACCCCAAGCGTGTGGAGCTTACCCTGTACAACGGTATTCCTCACTTGCTTACTCCAGTTATTACCGACCCAAAAAAGGCAATCTTAGCACTCAAGTGGCTAGCTAAAGAGATGGACAGGCGCTACGATATATTAGAAGCTGAGGGAGTGCGCGACATAGCCTCATACCACGAAAACGTATTAAGTAAAAAACCTGCTAAGACAGAAGAGGGCGATGCTGCTCAGACACCTGAGGCGATGCCATATATCGTTACAATAATAGACGAGCTGGCAGACCTAATGCAGACGTACCCACGAGAGATGGAGAGTGCCATAGTGCGCCTAGCGCAAATGAGTCGCGCCGTAGGTATACACTTGGTACTCTCTACCCAGCGACCAAGTGTTAAGGTTATTACAGGACTCATCAAGGCAAACATTCCTACACGTGTTGCTTTGCAAGTAGCCTCACAAATAGACTCTCGTACAATTCTAGACATGGGTGGTGCAGAGAAGCTGCTTGGTGCTGGAGACATGCTCTACCTCTCGGGAGACATGGGCAAGCCACTGCGTATACAGGCCCCCTTTATCTCAGAGGATGAAGTTAAAAATGTGGTAAAGCACTTAGTATCCTCTTACGAGGCAGAGCTAAGTGATGAGATTGACTTAGAAGGTGCAGAAAGAGATGCACTAATATTCTCATCTGCAGTTGGGGGTGATAACGATGACGAAGAAGACGAACTTTACGAAGATGCCAAACAAACAGTGATAGAAGCTGACAAGGCCAGCACATCTTACCTACAAAGAAAGTTGCGTGTCGGCTATGCTCGTGCAGCGCGACTTATGGATATCCTAGAAGAGCGAGGCATAATAGGCCCGGCTGACGGTAGTAAGCCTAGAGAAATACTAATAGACACCGGCAAGGACGAGGAGGACGTAGAAGAAGATTATGAGAACAGCGAAGAAGAGTCGGAAGAACTAAAGACATAACTAAGATACTATGCTCCCCTATCACTCCAAGATAACTAAATACCTCTTTATACTTTTTGTTCTTCTTGTACTTGGGTACACTT
>CAZWKW010000054.1:0-3994 GCA_964634115.1 uncultured Candidatus Saccharibacteria bacterium
TGTGTTATTTTGTCGCCAGCTTTTGATACTCGTGTAGGACTCGAGGGCAATCATATTTACTTACCTGCACAGCTACTGGGTGATTAGTTAGTCACCTATACAACACAAATATAATGTATACAAAAAATCGACGTGGTCGAGGTGGCTCTGCACAGGGTCGTCGACCAACACATTCTAATACTACGCAAAAGCGTGGCAGATCACAAAACTCACGTGCACGCAAGCACGGTGGCGTTGCTCGTCGTGGCTCTGGCAGACCTAGCTACCGCAACCGTGGACCACGCAAAATGCCAACATTTAACCCTTCACAGTTTATCAACACAAATCCTGTAGATACAGTAGAAGAGGAATACGTAGCAAAGCACACCTTTAACACCTTTGGACTCAATGCAAAGCTTACTGGCACACTCACCACAATGGGTATTATTACACCCACACCAATCCAAGACCAAGTTATTCCAGAGATATTGCGCAACAGAGATGTTATAGGTCTAGCAGAAACAGGTACCGGTAAAACTGCCGCCTTTTTGCTACCGTTGATAGAGAAGACCTTAAAAGACCACAATCGCCAGACACTTATACTCACCCCAACGCGAGAGCTTGCGATACAGATTGATGACGAGCTTAAGAAGTTGGCACGCGGCTTTAAACTACCATCTATTGTTTGTGTTGGAGGTATAAACATTCGCCCTCAAATACGTGGCTTGCGGCGCTACAACAACTTTATAATCGGCACCCCAGGCCGCATGCTCGACCTATTGCGGCAAAAGTATTTAAAAACATACGAGATAAGCACTGTGGTGCTTGATGAGGCAGACCGCATGCTCGACATGGGATTTATTGGCGATATAAAAAATATCATCTCACAAACTCCATCAGACCGGGAGACACTCTTTTTCTCTGCGACTTTTGACACTCGTACCAAACAGCTTGCACACGAGTTTTTACGCGATCCTATTGCAATATCGGTAAAAAAGAAAGACATAACAAACAGTATCGAGCAAAATGTAATACACTACAAAGAAAGCGAGAAATTTAACATCCTCGCTACCATGTTAGCTAAGGACGAATTTGAGCGTGTAATAATCTTTGGCGCGATGAAGCACGCAGTGAAGAAGCTCGCACAAGACCTCTGTGCGAAAGGTATCAAGGCAGAATCAATCCATGGCAACAAAAGTCATGGGCAACGACAGCGTGCTCTTACCAACTTTAAAAACGGTGATGCTCGCATACTGGTGGCTACCGATGTAGCAGCACGAGGCATACATGTAGAGAATGTAACGCATGTTATTAACTACGACCTACCAAGTTCTTTTGAGGATTATGTGCACCGTATAGGCCGTACAGGGCGTGCCAGCAAGAAAGGTAAGGCACTTACCTTTGTGCCAGCAAGATTATAGCTATATAAGCAAAAGTATACCATAACCCGCGTTTGTCCTAGGTGACACCTAGGACAAACTATCTAAGCCTTCCTCCTATTTTTACACTATCCTTTTTTGGTTCTATTAATACCCATCCATCGCCCGCAACATTTCTAAAGCCCAGAGTCAAAACTTCAGACATAAAGGGTCCAACTTGCTTAGGACTCAGATTAACCACACTGCACACAAGTGAGCCCAGCAGCTCCTCCTTAGTATGCGCGCCAACTACCTGCAAGCTACTTTGCTTAATGCCAATCTCGTCGCCAAAGTCTATCTTTAATTTATATGCAGACTTGTGTGCCTCTGGGAAGTCTAGTGCCTCAGTTACTCTACCCACTCGTATATCCACCCTCTCAAAATCTTCGTAACTTATTATCATAGTAGGCAAAGTATATCACAATATACATGCATCTAGATCTTGACAGCAAGAAGCTTACTATCTTCCTTTTCTACAACGCCCCACTTTATTTTATCTACTGACAAGTCAAGGTTGCTAACGATTTGCTGCTCAATTTCTCTGGTGGCATTAAGCATGTCTTCAAAATCTGGTCTGCTCGTATATTGTGGCATACGGGCGCGTACGTCCTCCATTCTTTCTTCAAGAGTAGCAACACCAAATGGCATTACTCGCATGTCTGCGTATAGCAGAATCTTCGCATACCAGTCATCTCCTTTAGATACTTCTACAACATTACCAAATGACTTGTTTTGGATAACATTCCAGAGTTCGCCCTTAACTCCTATTTCTTTTAACATGTTACCGCTTGCAAGATGGTCGTCTGCACCGTATTTGCCTATTATTTCTTTTTGGACACCTCTCCAATACTCAATATTTGCTGCCTCCTCTCCCATTAGCTCTGAATTTAAGTCGAATTTAAACTTCACAATATTGCCAATATCGTGCAGCAGCGCAGACTTTTCTACAAAGTCCCAGTCCACCCCCTCCCCTTCCCAGTGTTCGCGTATACTACAGGCCACCTTAGCTACAGTAAGCATGTGCTCCGCCAAATTTGGTGGAATATTAAACTGTTTGTAAACTTCTGCGATTGTCATTTTACTTGTTAGAAATTAAGCGCACCTCCACCCAATAACTCAAATCCTTTTAGCATTGTTAGGTATTCTGGGTCATCTTCGTGAGTATAGGTAACATGTATGTCAGCAACTATCTCGTCTTTACGATTGGTAATTTCCTCGACTGTTAACCATTTATACTCCGAGTGGTCCTCTGGATTAAGTGTAATTTCATCAAGTGGTTGGACAAACTGCGCGAAGTAAATAACCTCAACTGTGTGCGATCCTTTAATCTTGTTTTCGTATGTAAAAGCCGCAAACGGATCACCTACACGGAGTGTCATATCAAATTCTTCTTTGATTTCACGCTTGAGTCCTGTAGTTAAATCTTCGCCAAAATCCATGTGTCCTCCTGGAAGTTCTAAAAGTCCTGGCAGAAACTTCTTGGTATCAGCCCTCTTAGCAAGAAACAGCTTCTTAACTCCATTAAAATTGTGCCAAATAAACGCACAAGCACTGATTACCTGTTGCCCATGCGCTGGTGTTTCGCTATCGTGAGTTGTCTTTTTAAGTGTCATGGAGGGAGTATATCACAATCCGCTTGTGGTCCAAGGGAGTATTAAGACATTCGTACTAGCAGTTCTGCAATAGTTTTAATGCTGTTTTCCACTTCTCTTTATCTTGTTTACTTATAAAATCTACTATCATCTTTTGTGATTCCTCCTTAAATGGCCCTTTTTCTATTATTGGCCATATTTGTCCATATCTTGCTGGTAAAGTGCCAAGTCGAACACAAGCAGCGCCAGCAAATGGATCAGGGCATGCATATATTATTTTTGAAATTCGATTCATAACAGATGCCCCTAAACACATTAAACAAGGCTCAAAAGTTGAGTACAAGGTAACACTAGAGCCATTTCTCCTTGCCTTCTTGATTACAGCTGAATAATTCTTTAACAAATTCATTTCTGCATGAGAAATCCAGTCAGAATTTATAAACATTAAGTTCCTAGCTTTCCCGATAATTTGATTGTCAATAATTAGTACTGCTCCTACTGGAAAATTTCCCTCACCTAGGGTTAGTTCTGCTTGCTCTATCGCAATCTGCATGTAGTGTTCGTCTAATTTTTGTTGTGCGCCTTGTTCCATCATGTGAGTATACCACAAGCCAACCCGTGTCTGTTCTAGATGTAACCTAGGCTGTAAAATTCTGAAACTGCTTGAGACCCTCAATAAATCCTTCTGTAAAATCATTTGGTTGCTCCTGCATTCGCTTCTCCAACTCGCGAGGATCTACCCACCTCACTTCAGAAATTTCGTGTTCGCTTGGTGTAACCTGACCATCATATACAGCAGAGTACAACATGTTAAAGCGTTTTTTAACCTTATCCGCTTCGTCTACCTCCTCTATAAAAAATTTACCATGCTCGGTTAACTCTACGCCACTTACCCCAATCTCTTCTTGCATTTCTCGTTTAGCTGCTGTTTGTCCTAGGTGTCACCTAGTACATTTGCACAGTGTACTAAATAAAAAATGGCTCCGCGCATTTCCATATTTCTAT
>CAZWKW010000055.1:0-3976 GCA_964634115.1 uncultured Candidatus Saccharibacteria bacterium
AAGATAACTAAATACCTCTTTATACTTTTTGTTCTTCTTGTACTTGGGTACACTTTCTTTGAGGCACGCAATATTATAGGTGGCCCCACCATAACAATAGCCACTCCAGAGTCTGGTCTTACATCTACAAGCCAAGTTGTAGAAATAACAGGAACAGTAAAAAATGTCACGGAGATAGCACTAGATGGCCAACCAGTATTAATAAACGAGGCTGGAGAATTTACAGAGAAGTTAATATTAGCTCCAGGTGTTAACATGTTTACCTTTGTTGCTAAAGACAAATTTGGCAGAGAGCGCAGTGAGTTATTAGAAGTATTTTATAAAAGTGATAATATCATAAATTAATCATGGTAAAGACAAAGAGAACTGAAGATAAGAAGCCACCTGTGCAAAAGAAGGCAGAAGATAAAAAAAAGGAGAAGGCCTCAGCAGCAATAGAAGCGATACGCACCAAGTTTGGTGATGACGCAATAATGAAGTTGGGTGAGCAACCCAAGGTAGACGTAGATGCCATACCAACTGGCTCCATTGGAGTAGACTGGGCACTTGGTATAGGCGGTCTGCCACGTGGTAGGATTATAGAGATATACGGTCCGGAGAGCTCTGGCAAGACAACCCTCTCCCTCCACGCAGTAGCAGAGGCACAAAAAAAGGGTGGGGTGTGCGCCTTTATAGATGCGGAGCACGCTATGGATCCAGAATATTCTAAAAAGCTTGGGGTTAAAACAGACGAATTATTAATCTCACAGCCAGATACTGGAGAGCAAGCGCTGGAGATTGTAGAAAGCTTGGTACGCTCTGGAGAGATAGACTTAATAGTAATAGACTCTGTGGCGGCACTGACACCAAAAGATGAGATAGAGGGAGACATGGGTGCCTACCACGTGGGCAAGCAGGCAAGACTTATGTCGCAGGCTCTTCGCAAGCTCACCGCCATAGTGGCTAAAAGTAAGACCGTAGTTATATTTATAAACCAAATCCGTATGAAGATTGGTGTAATGTTTGGTAATCCAGAGACCACTCCAGGTGGCCGTGCACTTAAATTTTACACAAGTGTGCGTCTAGACATCCGCCGCATCGCGCAAATTAAGAAAGGTACGGATGTAATGGGTGGTAGACACCGTGTAAAGGTTGTTAAGAATAAGGTGGCCGCACCATTTAAAGTTGCCGAGTTTGATTTACTTTACAATGAGGGGATAAGTCGCGAGGGTGAATTGCTAGCTCTTGGAGAGAAGCTTGAATTTATATCCAAGTCTGGTGCCTCATATAGTTACAAACCTACAGAAGGTGAGGAGGAGAAGCTCGGCCGAGGCTATGATGCCGCACGCAAATTCCTAAGAGAGAACAAAAAGGTATCCTCTTCCCTTCTCAAAGACATACGCAAAGCATTAAAAGAAGTTTAGCATGCTAAATTATAACGAAATAAAACCGGGTAAGGTGCTTGTGTTAGACGGGGAGCCAATGGAGGTAGTGTGGACAAGTGGTATAGTAAAAAAACAACGCCAAAAGCCTCATCTAAGTGCCAAGTTAAGAAATCTAAAAACCGCATCTGTTGTAGAGAAGACCTTCACACAGTCAGACAAAGTAGCAGAGGCTGAGCTGCAAACAAGAGAGATGAAGTTTATATACGCCAACAAAGGCGTTGCAGTATTTACACCACCAGACAATCCGAGTGATAGAGCAGAACTCTCAGAAGAGTTACTGGGCAATAGCCTAAACTACATTACAGAAGACGACATAATAGAGATGAACATATTTGATGACGAGATAATAGGAGTAAAACTACCCATAAAAGTAGAACTCAAAGTAGCTGAGGCGCCACCCAACATTCGAGGCAACACAAGTGCCGGTGGCAACAAGGTAGTAGTGCTAGAGACCGGGCTTAAAGTAACAACCCCCCTCTTCGTAGAGGCTGGTGATAAAATAGTAGTAAATACAGAAACTGCCGAATATAGCTCGCGAGTCTAACTAACGATGTAAGGTATGAGACCCATAGTGCGCGAGCGTTTTATAGCCGTAGCAAGATTGCGTTGATGCTTTGCAGAAAGACCAGTCTGACTGCGCTGTTTAATGCGCCCATTAGGATTAAGAAAACGCTTAAGAATCTCAGTATCTTTGTAGTCTATGTGCTTAATGCCATTTTGTGAGAAAAAGTCTGTGGTCATAATTTAAATATTAGAACGGTATATCGTCTGGGTTAATATCCTCTTCTGGGTATTCTATACCACTGCCAGACGAGGCTGGGCTTGGGTCTGCGGCCTGCTCACCCTCTCCACCCTTTGGTGCTCCTCCAGGGGCCGCGCTAGGACCAAATTGGAAGCGGTCTACAACCACCTCAGTGCGGTACTGCTTCTTGCCCTCTTTGTCCTCCCAGCTCCTTGTTTGTAAGCGACCCTCTACAAACACTGGGCGACCCTTCTTAAGGTACTGTGCCGCTACCTCCGCCTGTCTACCAAAGAGTACTATATTGTGCCAGTCTGTTTGCTCTTGCTTGTTGCCGTCTTTGTCTTTGTAAGTACGTGTAGTTGCTATTGAGAAGGACGCAACCTGCGCGCCGCTAGGTAGCGCCTTTAGCTCTGGGTCTTTACCTAAGTTACCATATAAAAATACTTTATTTACGTACATATTATAATATTAGCATTACTCTTCTTTCTTTACTACCTCTTCCTTTGTATCCTCTTTTACTTCCTTTTCAGGCTCATCTCCTACCAACTCCTCTACTGCCTTGTCTATCTCAGAGTCAGAGACTTCCTCACCTGCCTTGTCCTCGTCCTTCACCTTCTTGTTCTGTATTGTACCAGTAGTCTTTACCTCCTCTAGTGTTTGCAATGTCTCCTCACGCATCTGCGCCCTTGTCTCTTCGCGTACTGTTCTGATTAGTATATAACGTAGTATATTTTTGTCTGTCTCTAGCACCTCGGCCTTTAATAGTACGGCTTGCTCAGGTTCCATCTCAAACTTGATCCAACCAAAGTAGGCAGTATCGTACTTTGTGTGTTTGCCACCCTCGTTTACCGTCATAGTATAGGCCAAGTCTAGTAATTCTGGAGTAGCCTCTGATATAAATGTACCGTCGTGTGCACTTACTGCTTTGCGCAAGGACTCAACAGCAGCCTCAAGCTCATCCTCATTTAGAGTAGATAGCACGTGAAAGCCAAGCTCGTATACCTGCCTTCCAGACAGGCTTGCCTGTACGCTCTCTTTCTCTTCTTTTACTTCTGTTTCTTTATTATCTGTCATGTCGCAAGAGATTATCATAATCTTGCCTTTATCGCAAACAATTTTTTAGCATTTATTACCAATTGCTCTTGTACCGTCTCCTCATCTATTTGTTTAATTGCTGCAACCTTCTTTACTACCTCAACCACAAATATTGGCTCGTTACGCTCGCCCCTGTGCGGCACGGGCGCAGCGTAAGGTGCATCTGTCTCACTTAAAATTCTCTCTAGTGGAACTTCTCGCACAGCATCGTGTGTCTCAGAGGCAAAAGTAATGACACCAGGGAACGATATATAAAATCCAAGTTCAACATATTGCATAGCCACTGCAGGCGTACCTGTAAAAAAGTGGCACGTGCCACGCAGCTTCTCGCCATGTTCATTTTTATAGTCTTGTAGAATTCTTAGCGCATCCTCATGTGCATCAGCAGAATCTTTACTCGGACGGATGTGCAGCATAAGTGGTAAATCATTTTCAAGAGCAAAGTCAATCTGCTCTATAAACTTCTTCTCTTGATCAGCCTTCTCACACACACCACACACCTCTGTACCAGCACGAACATCTCCACGTATAAAGTAATCAAGCCCACACTCCCCTACTGCTACAACTTTCCCATTCAAAATTTTAGAGAATGCTTCTACATCAAATTCTTCATCAGTATCATTTGGATGCACCCCAATCGTTGCACCAACTACCACATCTGGGTACTTCTCTGCGAGTGCGATTGCTTGTTTACTCGTATCTAAGTCTGTACCTA
>CAZWKW010000056.1:0-3958 GCA_964634115.1 uncultured Candidatus Saccharibacteria bacterium
TTCTTAAGTGTTTTCGCATCAAGCTTCTCCTCAAGAAGAAAGAATATGTTAGGAGACGTAGCAATCTCTTTTATAAACTCTAGCACACTCTCTCTAGCCTCAGAATCTGCCAAGAGATTATCAAGTAACACTATATACGCATTTTTAAATAGCGCTTGCGCCTCCGTAAGCTCTGCAAAGTTAAACTCACTAAGATTCTCCTCGGTAATACGCAGAGAGAGCGCCTCTGGATTCTTTGCTAGCATGCTCCCAGTAGTGGCACGCACCTTAGCTCGCGCTTTTATAGCATCTCCATAATATACGTATAGCATGCAGATAGTATATCATCACTCAACTGTAACAGTTACACTCTCCTGTATTTCCATACCTGTCTCTAATATACACCTTAGTGTAAACTCTGTATCTTTTGTTATCTCATGTGAGTATACGTCTCCAGATGTTCCGCTTCGGTTCCAGTCTGCATATTTAGAGTTATTGTCGTCTGAGTCTAGGCGGCAGCTCTGTGTGTCTAGTGAGTTCCATGAGATGTTTACCTTCTCCCACATTGGTACTGTGCTTGTACTTACCACAAGTGCAATGATTGGCTCTATAACGTCCACACTGCACTGTGTTTGTGTACCATTCAAACAATCAATAAAATATGTAGCACTCTCTGCACGAGACACCTTAGAGCTACCCATGCCACCAACCGCTAGCTCCTCATCGTTATAATCATTCCATATATACGCCTCCTCAGAGCCATCTAAGCACTGCCAAAACATAAGTACGGGCTCATCTGCCACCACGGTATTGGGCAGACATGTAAATGCTGGGGTTGGTCCAAGATCTTCTTCAAACAACAGAGGCTCCTCATCTGTAATCTCTATCCACCCGTCTACAGTTTCCTCAGTATTTGTGCTAGACGTGTCTCCTATATTTCCAAAGCCAAATAAATTTACAATAAAGCTAAAAAAACCACGACCAGACTCACCATTACTACTCAGAGAGGCTTGACTATTAATTCCTACAACCTCTTCTTCAACAATCAGTCCCGACTGCCCACCGAAGAAGTCAAGCAGAGGATTCGTCGCAGAAGCAGAGCCTGCACTAAACATTAAAATAATAGCAAGTATAAAAATACTTTTCTTCATAAGCCAAATACTACCAAACGGGCGTCTGTAGTGCACCCCAGTTATCCCCCACCTTAATGTCTGCCACTATTGGCACACCCTCTGATATATCTTTTTTTAGGACCTTCTCCATAATATTTTTAATTGCTAAGGCCATCTCCTTTACCTCACTTTTCTTCGCCTCTAGTATTAGCTCGTCGTGTACCTGCAGCACAAGCTTCGCTTGTGCTGCATACTTTTTAGTAAGCAGTGCATCTACTTGCACCGTGGCTATCTTAAGAATGTCGGCAGAGGTACCCTGCACTGGGGCATTTACTGCCATGCGCTCGGCGCTAGCACGTATAAATGGTAGCTTAGAGTTAAGACCATCAAAGTACCTGCGCCTACCAAAGAGTGTCTCTGTATAACCCAGCCTTGCCGCGTCTGCCTTGGTGGTATCTATCCACTTTGCCAAACCACTAAAGCGCTCAAAGTAAGCACTAAGATACTCGCGCGCCTCTGCTGTAGTTGTCTCGCCTCCAAGATTTGCTCGCAGCGCATTAACCCCCATACCATATAGAATGCCGAAGTTAATAACCTTTGCGCGACGGCGCTGCTCACCCGTTACCTCTTCTGGAGCAACACCAAATACCTCTGCAGCAACGGCGCTGTGCACGTCTCCTCCACTCTTAAACACCTTAATTAACTTCTCATCCTTAGAGAGTATCGCCGCCACGCGCAGCTCTATTTGTGAGTAGTCTAGCGCCAAGAGTACGTAGCCCTTCTCTGCTATAAATGCATCTCTCACGCGCCTGCCCTGACTTGTTTTGGTTGGTATATTTTGTAAATTTGGATTACGACTACTTAGCCTGCCAGTAGTTGTGCCTGTTTGTACAAATTCACTGCGTAACCTACCGTCCTTACTCACCATTGCCGGCATGTTATCTATATACGTACTTAGCAACTTCTGCAGCTCTCTGTAGGCAAATATGTCTTCTATTATCGGGTGCTCCTTGCGCAACTTCTCTAGCTCGCTCTCCTTGGTGCTACGTTGCCCGCCTGCCGTCTTCTTCTGGTTCTTTGGTTTAAGCTCAAGTTTGTCAAAGAGCACTTCTGCAAGTTGCTTGGGTGACTTAATATTAAACTCGCACCCTGCATACTTGTGTATGCTCTTACTTAGCTTGTCTAGCTCTTTATGATACTCTTTAGACAGCTTCTTAAGATACTCTACATCTAACTTAACACCAGTGGCGTTCATCTTTTCTATCACGGGTATCAGTGGCTTCTCTATCTTCTCATACACATCCTCTAGCCCCCTATCCTTAAGTAGGGTAAAAATACTCTCACGCGCTTTTGCAAAGTCATCTGTACCAACAAATTGGTAAATATCTTCTATCTTAGGGCTGGTTATATCACTCTGCAAGAGCCATAGTGCCACTGCCACCTCCTTAAACTCTTTCTCGTCTATTTCCTCGCTCGCCCCGTTAGAGATAGCCTCGTCAGACGAGGTGTTAGCTCTAACGGGGTCCAGCAAATTTTTAACCCTCTCGCCAAGAGTGCGAAACTCCAGCTCAGCAAAGAGGTCGCTCACCTTCTGTATATTAATCTCATCACGCCATACTGTGCTTGGTAGTTTAAATTCTACAGGCACATCTCGCTTTATCGTCGCTAGCATCCGAGAGAAGAAGGCTTCCTCCTTTCCCTCCGTAAGTAACTTCAAAATCCTTGGCTTTAATCCCGCCTTATCTAATTTCTCTGGGGTCTTCTCTAGAGTTTTGTAAATGTCTTCTAATGTACCAAATGTACTTACAAGTATTGTTGCTGTCTTCTCTCCCACGCCTGCAATACCTGGGATATTGTCGGATGGATCACCGCGCAACCCTTTGTAATCCGGCAAGAGTAGTGGAGCAAAGCCAAAGCGCTCTAGCACTGCCTCCTCATCGTACATTATTGTATCTTTAATCCCCTTCTTAAGAGTATAGACTTGCACCTTCTTGTCGGTCACCAACTGCAATGTGTCCATATCACCCGAGGCTATTACAATATCAAGGCTTTTGTTATCTTTAACTTGATCTACTATTGCGCCGAGCACGTCATCGGCCTCATAACCCGCTTGCTCATATATAGGAATGCCAAATGCAGCAAATACATCGCGGCTGCGCTTGATCTGCTCTACAAGTGCGTCGTCGGCCTTCTTACGTCCTCCCTTGTAGTCTGCAAATACCTCATGGCGATGTGTTGGTTGAGGCAGATCAAAGCATGCAACGCAGTAGTCTGGATTAAGATCGCGTATTATGCTTATAAGCATTGCAGAGATGCCATAGAGTGCCCCCGTGGGCTCACCCTTACTATTGCTGAAGTCGGGCATAGCGTGATACGCGCGGTGTATAATGGCATGCGCGTCTAGTAGTACTAGCTTCTTCTTTGGTTCAGCTTTCATTAAATACAATTGTAGCACATGCATGGTAATCCACAGTAGCCCCGGATTTTGCGCAGCAAAATCCGGGCATCTGCGGTATTATTAACCACATGCAAAGTTCTCTAAATTTTAAGGGAGGTAATGTTGTTATGGCAACACTTGCGACACTCACCTTCGTATCCCTCTTTTTGGTAAGTGCCAACCAAGTGGTTAAGCTCACTGCTAATCAAAATGCTGTAAAACAGGTTGCAGCACCGATAGCTGCACAAACACAACAAGTCACCGATACTGAGAACTGCAAAATGATAGGCAATGTATGCTACAGCGAGCATAAAGCCAGCCAACTTGGAGCTGTAAGCGCGGCGAATCAACTTGCCACTCCACCTGCAAATAATGGATACTGCTACCCAAACAGCAAGCTATACGACCAAGCAGCCTGCCAATGTACAAA
>CAZWKW010000057.1:0-1507 GCA_964634115.1 uncultured Candidatus Saccharibacteria bacterium
CTCTCTGGAGCACCCTCTGTATATGGTGCACATGAGGTAGATGTAATGCGCGAGATTATGCTCAAAGAAGGCGTAGAGATTGGTGACTTGATTTTTGATTTTGATGCTCTGAACACAAAGCAAACCATAAAAAATCTGGACAAAAGCAAAAGTTATATTTTAGTTTCAAACGATTTTCATTTAGCACGTATAAACATGCTTGCCAATCGTGCAGGTCTTCAAGATTTTAGCCTGCATGCTAGCACTTACAACAAGGGTCGCCCACAAAATGAACTTTACTGGGTAGTGCGCGAAATGGTAGCTGTTATTTATTACTTTTTTGCTACAATGTAGACATGTTTGACGTCAATCTAATTGCAGTATTTGTGGCAGCTCTTAGTGCACCACTTATTGGTTTTGTTTGGTATCATCCACGAGTGTTTGGTGGTATGTGGGTGCGACTTGTTAACATTACTCCAGAAGCGTTGGAGATAAGAAAGAAGAGAATGCCACTTTTAGCATTTAGTGCTTTCGTTGCTGCTTTTCTCTCAGCATTTGTCTCTGCGAATGCCCTCGATCACTTTAGAGATTCGTGGGGTGTACTTGATGTACAAGGTGCGCTTAGTCTCGCATTCTTGGCATGGTCGGCATTTGTTGTACCAATTTTGCTTGGCCCAGTACTGTGGGAGGGGAGACCGATTAAACTTTTTGCAATCAACGCTGGCTATTGGCTAGTAACCATAGCAGTTATGGCAGCTGTTATTACCTTTATCGCTTAATGCCTATCGCTCCAAGTAATTGAGCGCACTCAACACTACTGAGTGCGCGGCTTTTGCATGTTGGTAGGCTACCAAGATTAAGGCTCATTATTCTTGTACGTTTAAGGCTATGCACTGTGTAGCCAAGAGCTGAGCACATACGGCGTATTTGGTGCTTTTTGCCCTCGGTAAGAGTGATAGCGAAGGATTTCTCACCCAGGCGTTCTACTTGCGCGGGTTTTGTCATTATGAGTTTGTCGCCACTTTCTATGCGCACTCCTTTACGCATTCTACCAAGTGCGCTGTCTGTTATGCGTTTGTCTACACGCACTTGGTACTCGCGCTCGTGGCCAAATTTAGGGTTTAGCATTTTATCTACTATCCTACCATCATCAGTTAGTAGCATTAGGCCGCAGGATTCTTTATCTAGTCTGCCAACAGGGAAGACTTTGTTACCCAATCCGGACACATCCTCTACACTCTGCTCTCCAGCTTGTGGGTTATGAGAGACGATACCTACAGGTTTATTAAATAGAAAATACTTATAGTTACTAGGCATTTTTTTAACACTATCTGCTACGTCTACTGTGTCACTTTCATTTACTTTTTGACCGAGCACAGCAACAGCTCCATTTATGTGTATTTTCTTCTGCTCCACTAATTTATCAGCTGCTCGGCGTGAGCAGTAACCTTTTAAATACAAGTATCTGTTTATTCGTATTGGATATTCTATTTTCTCCTCTTTTTCCATATTGGCTACAATACACCAC
>CAZWKW010000057.1:1607-3894 GCA_964634115.1 uncultured Candidatus Saccharibacteria bacterium
CTACTGGTTTGTCCACAGGATTTTTTGCTTGTAATTCCTGTCTTGGGTGTAGAATGCACTTAGCACTTTCATTATCCATATTAAAATTGAGTAGGCGCATGACTAAAAATACTTCGACAAAAAAGTATCAGAAATTTATACCCCGTATACGTAAACGTGATGGTGGCTTTGTAAGTTTTGACTTTGATAAAATAGTACGAGCTATAAACAAGGCGATGCTCACCACTAAAGAGGGCTCTGAGGAGGAGGCCGCGCTTGTAGCACACAAAGTAGTGGGCGATCTTGTGCGCATAGCACGTAAGCATAAAGACTTTGTTCCAACAGTGGAAGGAACGCAAGATGAGGTAGAGCGCCAACTTATTCTCTCAGACTATGTGGAGACTGCTAAGGCATACATAATATACCGCGCAGAGCGCTCTAAGATGCGTTACGATGACAAGGTGCAAGTTCCAGAGCGTGTAAAGAAACTGGCGGCAGAGAGTAAAAAATATTTCAAAGATAACGCACTTGGAGAATTTGTATACACACGTACATATTCTCGCTGGGTAGAGGCAGAGGGCAGAAGAGAAACATGGATAGAGACTGTAGACCGTTATATAGATTTTATGAAAGAGAATCTTGGCAACAAGCTCACGGCCAAGGAGTACGAGGAGATTCGCGAAGCTGTACTTAAACAAGAGGCTATGCCAAGCATGCGCCTTATGCAGTTTGCAGGCCCGCCAGCACGCAGGTGTAATGTAGTTGCATATAACTGCTCGTACGTTGCTCCTACTAAGCTTACCGACTTTGCAGAGATCATGTATCTCTCTATGAGTGGTACGGGGGTAGGATTCTCAATAGAGAGCGAGACTGTACAGCAATTACCACAAATTAAACGACAACTAGGAGAGAAGAAAAAGTCACATGTAGTAGCGGATTCCAAGGAGGGTTGGTGTGATGCACTTACTCTCGGGCTTAAGACATGGTACGCAGGTCGCGACATAGATTTTGACTACTCTAAGGTTCGTCCAGCTGGTGCACGCCTAAAGACGATGGGAGGCAAGAGCTCTGGTCCAGATCCACTTAAGAACTTGTTGCAGTTTGCACGAGAGAAGATTCTTGCCAAGCAGGGCAAACGTCTACGTAATATAGATGTACACGACGTAATTTGTAAAATTGGCGAGGTGGTGGTGGCCGGTGGTATACGCCGTAGTGCTATGATCAGCCTCTCTGATCTAGACGACGAAGCAATGCGCGACGCCAAAAAAGGGCAATTCTACAACACAGACCCACAGCGCATGATGGCTAACAACTCTGCTATTTACTTAGAGAAGCCCGCCTCCACAGACTTTATGGACGAATGGATAGCATTGATGAAGTCGGGCTCTGGAGAGCGCGGTATATTTAACAGAGGTTCGCTCAAATACCAAATGCCACAATGCCGCCTAGACTACCTACACAAGAAGCTAAAGAGTAAAAACGGAGACCTTGGGCCACTTGGTACCAATCCATGCGGAGAGGTGATATTGCAATCTAAGGAGTTTTGTAATCTCTCAGAGGTGATAGCTCGTAAGGGTGATAATGAGAAGACACTACTGCGCAAGGTACGCATAGCCACTATTCTTGGTACATACCAATCCTCACTCACTAACTTCCGTTATTTGTCTAAGGAATGGCAAGATAATGTAAAAGCAGAGAGACTACTTGGAGTGTCGCTAACGGGGCAGTGGGATTGTAGCGCTGTACGTGATCCTAAGGTGTTGCGCAAGTTACGTTCTGAAGTAAACAAGATAAACAAGAAGTACGCAAAGCGTTTTGGTATTAAAGAATCTATGGCTACCACCTCGGTTAAGCCTTCTGGCACCGTATCACAGACATTTGATTGCTCATCAGGCATGCATCCAAGACACTCGGCATATTATGTGCGTCGCATTCGTATCTCTTCTACAGACTCACTATTTAAGATGGTGCGTGACCAAGGGGTGCCGTACCATCCAGAGGTAGGACAGACCAAAGATAATGCTAATACCTACGTACTAGAGTTTCCTGTCAAGGCTCCTACAGGAGCAACTGTAAAGAATGACCTTACGGCCCTAGACCAACTAAAGCACTGGAAGGACGTAAAGGTTAACTACACAGAGCACAACCCATCCGTTACAGTTAGCGTTGGAGAAGATGAGTGGATAGAAGTAGCAAACTGGGTATACGAGAATTGGAAGATAGTTGGCGGGCTCTCATTCCTTCCGCGTTATGACCACGTGTATCAGCTTGCACCGTACGAGGAGATTACGAAAGAGAAGTACGAAGA
>CAZWKW010000058.1:0-3837 GCA_964634115.1 uncultured Candidatus Saccharibacteria bacterium
TTGTAAAGGAAATTAAATAGTGTTATAGTGTCCGCACTCTGCTTGGCAGAGCTGTTTTTTATGAATCCCGTTAGAAATACATATCGGGACATTGGCTATAAAAAACAGAACAAGAAAATTATACAGAATAATTTCTAACGGGATGAAAGTAAAATCATCAGTAAAAAAAATTTGTAAAGATTGTAAAGTCGTGCGACGCAACGGACGGGTTAGAGTCATATGCAAAAATCCACGACATAAACAACGACAAGGTTAAATATGAGAATAGTAGGTATAACAATTCCAGATAACAAACAACTCGCATTTGCACTGCGAGCAGTTTATGGCATTGGTCCTACACGCGCCCTTAAGGTACTGGAGGCTCTCAAGATTGACCCAGCTAAGAGAACAAAGGAGCTCACGCCAGAACAAGAAAAGGCAATCACTAAATTGATTGAAGAGTACAAGATAGAGGGTGATTTGCGTCGTGATGTTGCATCAAATATAAAAAGACACAAAGACATAGGCACTTACCGTGGAGGTAGGCACTCACGCTCGCTACCAGTACGAGGACAAAGAACAAATACGAACTCTCGCACAGTGCGTGGTAACGTACGCAAGACAATGATGTCTGGTAAGACTAAAGTAGAAAAGAAGTAATATGGGTAAAAAACGTATAGTAAAAAAAACAGGAGCACGAGTAAATAAAGGATTACGATCCAGAGCCATTTCTCGCGCACCAAAGAAAAAGATATCAAACGGTATACTCAACGTACACGCAACTTACAACAACACTAAAGTTTTACTTGCCGACGCCACGGGTAATGCCATTATGTGGTCTTCTGCAGGCGCACTTGGGTTCTCAGGAGCGAAGAAGAGTACACCATTTGCAGCAGCAAAGGTTGGTGAGGTAATTGGAGAAAAGGCTAAAATAATGGGCCTCAAGGAGATAGTCGCAGTTATAAAGGGTGTTGGCCCTGGAAGAGAGTCCGCACTGCGAGCATTTGCAGCTAAGGGTATAGATATAACAAGCATCACCGATGCAACCCCTGTACCATTTAATGGCCCAAAGAGGCGCCGCCCACGTAGAGTGTAATATATTTTTATGATTAGAAAACCAATATACAAATTAGGCAAGAGACTCGGTGCAGTAATACACGAGAAATGCCAAACACAAAAATTTGCCCTTTCAGAGGCTCGTGTTAAGAAGACCTTCAAGCATAGACGCAATATCTCTGATTACGGTCGTCAATTACTAGAAAAGCAGAAGGTACGCTTTGCCTACGGTATTACAGAAAAGCAATTTCAAAAGTATATCAAGCTCTCTATGAAAGAGCTGGACAAGGTACTTGCACTGTACCGCCAGCTAGAGATGCGCTTAGACAACACTGCTTACAGCTTAGGGCTCGCACCAACGCGCCGAGCCGCACGTCAAATGGTCTCCCATGGACACTTAATGGTAAATGGTAGAAAGGTAACTGTACCATCATACACTGTAAAAAAGGGCGACAAGATATCTGTACGTGAGGGTAGCCGCACCAAAACAGTCTTTACAGCTATATCTGATTATCTCTCAAAACACACTACACCCAAGTGGCTGACCTTCAACCACAAGAAAATGGAGGGTGAGGTGAAGGCAGAACCAGAATACGAGCCAGACGTAAGTTTGTTTGACTTCAAGGCGGTATTTGAGTTTTACTCACGTTAGCAGTATATTTATATTCTAATTTTATTAAATTAATAAAACTTTTATCATGAGTCAGCAAGTAACACTACCATCAAAGCCACGTGTAATTTCGGAAGATAAGATTAGTGGGGTCTACGAGATAGACGGATTTTACCCTGGCTATGGTCACACTATAGGCAACTCCTTACGTCGTATCGTTCTCTCATCATTGCCTGGGGCTGCTATTACCAATGTAAACATTGCAGGTGTACAGCAAGAATTCTCTACAATCGAAGGCATAAAAGAGGATGTAATAGTATTATTGCTTAACTTAAAAAAGGTGCGAGCTAAGATGCTCTCGGACGAACCACAAACACTCAAGCTCAAGATACCTAAGGGGCCCAAAGTGGTTACAGCAGCCGACATAGAGGCACCAGGGCAAGTAGAAATACTAAATCCAGATCAGCATATAGCAGAGATTACAGGTAAGAATGGCTTGGAGATAGAAATGACTATAGAGAAGGGTCTTGGATACGTACCTAAGGAGGCACTCTCTAAAGAGCGCGTAGAGGTTGGTGGTATAGCGCTTGACGCCGTATTCTCCCCGATAAGGCGAGTAAACTATGAGGTAGAAAACATGCGTGTAGGCGACAGAACAGACTTCAACCGTCTTCGCTTTATTATAGAGACAGATGGCACACTTACAGCTCGCGAAGCTCTTGAGGATTCAATTACAATAATGATTCATCAGCTTAAGGCCATAGTGGGCTTTAAAGAAGATGAGGCAGAACCAGAAGAGCCAACAAAAGAGAAAGAAAGTAAAGATACCGACACAGACAAAAAGCCTACACAAGACGTAGCAAACAAAGAAGTATTCAAAACCAGAATTGAGGAGCTCTCGCTCTCTCCACGTATAGAGACAGCTCTTAGTGATGCAGGTATACGCACAATAGGAGGATTGGCACGCAAGCACTCAGAGGATGTGCTGGGTATAGCAGGTCTTGGAGAGAAGGGGCTACAGGAGATTAGACGTGCAATATCTAATTACGGTGTAACATTAAGATCATAAAGGTTGTAATTATTTACGTATGAAGCATCATAAAAAAGGCAGAAAGTTAGGTAGAGTACGTAAGGTGCGTGTTGCGCTTTTACGCTCTTTGGCACGCTCTCTTATACTGCAGGGCAAAATGACAACAACTATCGCAAAGGCTCGAGAAGTGCGACCATTCGTAGAGAAGCTAATTACACTAGCGCGCAAGGGTACAGTAGCCAGCCAAAGATTAACGGCAAGTCGCCTAGGTAACGACACAGAGACAGCAGCTAAGCTAGCAAAAGAGATTGCACCAAAATACAAAGACCGTCCAGGTGGTTACACTCGCATAACTAAGCTAGGAGCTTTTGAAGATGCAAAGCGCGACAAAGCAGTAATAGAACTTGTATAATTATGACCAATCAACTTAAAATAAATGCCGAGGGCAAAAAATTAGGAAGACTAGCTACTGAGGTTGCTCACATACTTCTTGGTAAGGACAGTACCGACTTTGCAAAAAATAAAGTTGCAAATGTAAAGGTTGTAATAGATGGAGTAGATTCTATGGACATCACAGAAAAGAAAATGAACGAAAAAGAGTATCAACGTTACTCTGGCTACCCAGGTGGACGCAAGGTTAAGTTAATGAAGCAAGTGGTGGAACAAAAAGGTCTGGCAGAAATACTAAAAAGTGCAGTGTACAACATGTTACCTGCAAACAAACTACGCAAACCAAGGATGAAGAATTTGACAATTAATGAATAATTATGGCAGAATCTAAAGACAAATATATAGAAGCAGTAGGTAGACGTAAAACATCAATTGCGCGTGTACGCATGACACCAGCCAACAAAACCACCATTACTGTGAATGATGTTAAGCTCGATGACTACTTTAAAACAGATACTCAAAAAGAGGTTGCACGAGCAGCGCTTACAGCTACTCCGGGTAGTTCTTACAAAATAACTGTAAAGATAATGGGTGGTGGGCACCCAGCTCAGGCTGAGGCACTGCGTCTAGGTACTGCTCGCATACTAATAAAAGAGGACGAAACAAGAAGGAAGGAGCTAAAGGCTCTCGGATTCCTCAAGCGTGATCCACGTACCAAGGAGCGCAAAAAGTTCGGACTCAAGGGAGCCCGCAGAAGCCCACAGTGGAGTAA
>CAZWKW010000059.1:0-1624 GCA_964634115.1 uncultured Candidatus Saccharibacteria bacterium
TTAGCCCTTTCGTTTTGTGGCTCACTGCCACGTGCGAGAGCTCACAGCGAGCTCAAGCGGCGAGTATTATACCATAATTATAACAACACGCAAGTTAGAGTGTGTCAAATTTGACTTTATTTTTGAAATAAGTACACTTGTAGGCATCAGGCTAAAGACAGTAGGCAGCTCTGAACGTAGTTGAAGAGCATCAGACCTACCGAGGTCGAACTCCTTATTTAAGGCAGTCTGATAGGTTACCAGAATAATATAAAAACTTATACAAATAGCTTGTTTCGTAGTACTCGCGTTCTGCCTATTGCGATTGGCAGCCGCTCTTCTCGGAGCACTGCGGTGCTCCTACGAAAGGCACTACTGCAACAACTATTTGCTCCAGTTTTATTTTTGAGATGGCAAAAACAAAACAACAGAAGAAAGAGATAGTAGAGCGCCTAACTGATGCATTTAAAAATTCGGCATCTAGCGTCTTTGTGCATTTTACTGGACTCTCCGTAGGAGAGGAAACAGAAATGCGCAGTGGATTGCGCGAGGAGGGTGTATCATACTTTGTAGCTAAAAAGAAGCTGATGAAGCTTGCATGGGAAGGTGCTGGACCAGAAGGTGACGCACCAGAACTTGAAGGTGAGATAGCTCTTGCCTATGGAGCGGACGACCCAACGGGGCCAGCACGTAATATCCACACATTTGTAAAAAAGTTTAAAGACAAACTTGCAATAGTAGGTGGAATTTACGAAGGAGCGTTTAAAGATGCGGAAGGCATGAACGAGATAGCAACAATACCACCTGTAGATACACTGCGTGGCATGTTTGTGAACGTGATCAATAGCCCTATACAAGGACTTGCGGTTGCACTTAACGCAGTAGCAGAAAAGAAATCTGCATAATTCTAAAACCTCCACAAATAACTTGTTTCGTAGATGCACACGTTCTGTAGCTTGCGAGCTACAGCCGCTCTGCTCGCTCCGTTGATACGGAGCTGCGCAAGGCACTACTGCAACAACTATTTGTTCTGATTTTAGAATTGAAATTATAAATTTAAAAATAATAAAATTAACATGACAGAAGAAAAGAAAGATGACACAGTAGAAGACGTCGAGGTCGCAGCCGAAGGTGCCGAGCAAAGCGAAGTACAAGAAGAAGCTGCAAAAGCAGATGCTGAGAAGACCGAAGCTGCTCCAGCTGAGGAGAAGAAGGAAGAGGAAACCAAAGAAGAAGCTCCTGCAGCAAAAGACACTGCGGAGGAAGAGGGTGCCGACGTAGAGGTACCTGAGCAATTTAAAGCTCTTGTGGAGCAGGTAGAGAATATGACAGTGCTAGAGCTTAACGAGCTAGTAAAGTTGCTAGAGAAAAAGTTTGGTGTGAGTGCTAGCGCTGTAGCGGTTGCTGGTCCTGGAGCCGGTGGAGATGCTGGTGATGAAGAGAAAAGTGACTTCGTAGTACACTTAGCCTCATTTGGTGAGAAGAAGATTGCGGTTATTAAAGTAGTTAAGGAGGTACTTGGTCTTGGACTTAAAGATGCTAAAGACATGGTAGAAAGTGCTCCTGTAGACCTCAAGAGCGCAGTGAAGAAGGATGAAGCAGAGGAGTGGAAAGGAAAGTTTGAGGAAGCCGGAGCAACAGTAGA
>CAZWKW010000059.1:1724-3673 GCA_964634115.1 uncultured Candidatus Saccharibacteria bacterium
AGTAGAGCTTAAGTAATGCTACTAGTGTAAATTATATACAAAACCCGCATGCCGTGAGGTGTGCGGGTTTTGTGGTATAATGAAAATAATGATTGATATTTTAGCAAAATTATTTGGCTCTTCTGCTCGGGTTAAAATACTCAGATTATTTCTTGCCAACAAGAGCTCACAATTTACCATTGATGACATAGCCAAACGTGCAAAAGTGCAAAAACCAACTGCACGTAAAGAGCTTAATGCACTTACAAAAATTGATCTTCTTGACACCTCCGGGAAGGGTAAAACTAAGAGCTGGGCTATAGATAAAAGCTTTACCTATTTACGCCCTCTTGAGAACTTAGTATTAGAACCTGATGAGTCTGATGCAGGATTTATAGCAGAGAAGATAAAGAAGGCTGGAGATATCAAACTGGTAGTAGTTACTGGAGTGTTTGTACCAGATGCACCAGAGGGTGAGATAGACCTGCTGGTGGTAGGTGGCAGAATTGGTAAACGTAAGATGGACACTGCGATAAGTGAGATAGAGGCTAACTTTGGCCGTGAGTTGCGTTTTGCACTCTTTACTACAGAGGATTTTAATTACAGAATGGATATACACGATAGGCTACTTAGAGACGTGTTTGATTACCCTCATGAGGTAATTGTGGATAAACTAAATTGACCTATTTTTAGAATGGTACAATGGTACTGGGCCTGCCTGTCGGTAGGCAGGTCGTACATTTATTTAAAAAACCTAGGTAAACAAAAATATAGTTATGTTAATTCAAACATGGGCAGATGTTCTGAGCCAATCTTTTCAAGAGGTTTGGAGCAATTTTGTTGTATTTGTGCCAAATATATTTGTAGCTCTAATTATCCTTATAATAGGGTGGATAGTGGGCGCTATATTGGGCAGGCTGGTAAAGCAGCTCATAGATGCACTTAAGATAGACAACGCACTTAAGAGTGCTGGATTAGAAGAATTTGCTAGCCGTGGTGGCTTTAAGGTCAGTGCTGGTGGGTTCTTGGGGTGGTTGGTAAAGTGGTTTGTTATTGTTGTGTTCCTCGTTACATCTCTTGAGGTGTTGGGGCTCTCACAGGTTAACGTATTCCTTTACAGCACCGTGTTACTCTTCTTGCCAAAGGTGATTGTGTCTGTACTCATTCTACTGATTGCAGTCGTGATTGCTGAGTTTGTGCGCGATGTAATAATCGGTGCAGCTCGCACAGCAGGTATTAGTGGTGCGCACTTCCTTGGAGGTGTGGCCAAGTGGGCTATCTGGATCTTTGCATTTCTTGCGGCTCTAGGGCAGCTTGGTGTTGCTTCTGCATTCCTTCAAACATTGTTTGGTGGAGTGATAGTAGCTATGGCACTAGCCTTTGGTCTAGCTTTTGGACTTGGTGGCAAGGATGCCGCAGCGCGCTTTCTTGAGAAGTTGCGCAAAGAGCTAAACAACGGTAGAGGAGAGTAATTCTCACTATCTTAGAATAGTAGCCTGTCTGCCGGCAGGTAGGCTAATTAGTTTAAACACACCCGCCCTCCGCAAGGAGGGCGGGTGTGTTTGTGTACGATCTTATTTGTTCCCCGCGAATGTTTAGAGCAACACTCTGGACATTCGCGGGGTGGAGGCTGGTATGGTAGGATTTGAGAATGGAAATTAAGGAGTTACAGAAGGAGATTGAAAGGCATGATGTGCTGGTGCAAAAGCACTTTGGTGAGGAGGCTGGCTCGGAGGTGCGAGTGCAGAACTTGATGCTGAAGATTGGTGAGGAGTATGGCGAGCTGTGCGAGGCGGTGCTGGCAAGGAGGGGCGCGCAGCGTAAAGTGAAATTGGATAAAGCAAACGAGAGTGATGTGGGTGATGAACTTGCAGACTTGATTGTAACGGCACTTGCGCTGGCGGTGAATCTTAATTTGGATATTGAGGAGATTCTTAAAGATGAGTTGGAGACTGTGCGCGGGAGGTTTG
>CAZWKW010000060.1:0-3601 GCA_964634115.1 uncultured Candidatus Saccharibacteria bacterium
CCCCGGGAGGAGTCGAACCCCCATCGGCGGGGTAGAAACCCGCTGTTCTATCCATTGAACTACAGGGACAGCTTGCTTATCGTACTCGTATTAACGCGATGGGTCAATGGTTTCTGGTGCACCTTGTTTTAACTCTTCAAACATTTCCGATTTAACTTTATACTCGTTTAAAATTCTGTTTAACTCGGCGGCATTTAGCACACTTGGCTTTTTCTGTACAGAATTATCCTCAACTTTAAGCTGCAAACCTCCATCACTTGTAGTAAGAATTGCCAAAATTGCAAACACTACAGACAACACTGCTCCAATTATAAGCACGATAAACCAGCGCAACACAGCTGTAGGTAAAAACTTTAAGGCCCCAGCTGTATTCCATGTCTGCCATAACACTCGAGGAGAGAACTTTTTAAACACTTTCTTTAAACCACTCATGAGCTAGTTTTTAATATAATTAATTCTACTCTACCATTCCAGAGTTTACTACCCTTTTGCTTATTTAAATGTAATGATTCTATAAATACAGCACGTGGCATGGTACTCGTAAGGCGTGTAAAGTGTATAAGCTGAGCAAAAGTGCCAACAACAGACGTAGTAATAGAAACAGAATCTCCATTATCACGAATAGATTTAACCTCTACCGAGGTGCCAATATTCTTACTCAGACTCTCCAGAGTTTGTAGTAAATCTGCCACCTCCAGTGGCTCTACGAACAGTGCTTGCAACTTATTACGGTTATTCTCTGTACGATCTAGTAAACTTTTTAAAACATAAGCATGATTATTCTTGGTCTCCGACTCGGCCACCTCAATAGTAATACTATTCACTCTTTGAAGATTGTCATTCACGTTAAGTAGTAGCCATATATAGAGCGATCCTATTGCTAAAGTACAAATTATACTTGCGATAAAAATTATGTTCGTATAGTTCCTCATATGCTTATTGTTATAGAAAATGGAATCTCCCTACTACTAGCCAAGTCTTTAAGGGGTAAGTTCACTTCTTCTGAGAATTCTGCCTCTTCAATAGATCTTCTAAATTTGGCAAGAACTGACCTGTCTGCTGCTAGACCAGTAACACGCAATTCTGCTGTGCCCTCCTTACGCTCTGTACTGTAGCGTATAGATGTTACAGATATGCCATCTCTATACAGCTCTCTAATACGTACGACCTCATTGATGTAATCTGCAGGAGACCTAGCATCTAACTCTGCAATCTCCTCTAATTGGCCATTAGTGATGCGTACAGTATCTTTTATCTTTCTGTATTCCGCTTTGTCTATTTGCTTTGGCATGCTTGCTTGCTGTTTAATTACCTTGGACAAACGAACCTCTGACATAAGCGCATGTGGTACAAGCAGTGTAGCTCCAACACCAAATGCAAAGGAGACTGCAAACAACAAGCTTGCAGATATACGTAATATATACTGCCGTCTTATTTTCCTTCTTTTTTTGATTGGTAATACGTTTGCCATAATTACTTAATATCTGTTAGTAGTAACCCAGCCGCTGTGGCATATTGCCAAGATCGTTCTCGTGAGATTGGTGGTATGTAGGTATCCAGGTCAAACATGTTTTGCCATACATTTGCTGAGTGTACAGGTATATGCAGTTGCCCAGCTATGTACTCCGATAGTCCCAGTAGACCTGCAGCACCCCCACATAGGTAAATATTGTCTATGCGGTCTATGCGCTCACCATGCTCATCTCTTTTAGAATCCCAAAATTGATAGTGTCTCTCTATCTCTTTAACGAGCTTGCTAACAGCGTCTGTAAGTATACTCTGCAACTTTTTGTCTGCAGTATCTGCCATCCCCTTCTCTCTTTTAAGAGTATTTGCCTCTTCTTCGCTAACCGACTTATACTGCATGACTGCCTCTGTTATAGAATTCCCTCCCACGTGCACGGTAGTAGTGAAGATTGGCGTTTGCCCATTTGCTATTGTTATACCTGTACGTGTACGACCAAAGTCTATCACCATAGACACGCGCGAACTCTCCCAAGGCACAACACTCCTTACCACAGAGCGCGCTTCAAGCTCACAAAGGCGTACGCTAAACCCAGCAAGCTCAAGGGCTGCTACATAACCTTCTACAACATCTCTCTCAAATGCTGTTACGCTAACCTCTGTACTACCAGAGTTCTTTGCAATTATATCGTAATCAAATACTGCATCTTGTATGTCTATCGGCACATTATCAGACAAGGAGAATTCAACAGCATCTTTTATACTTCCGCCCTCTGTTTTAGAAATATTTACTGTATACAAATACGCTAACTCCTCTGGTAAAGCAACAAACGCAAAGATACGCTTATGCTTCTCTCGTAATGGTTTTAAAAATGATGCAAGAGCAGCAACGTCTTGTACTACTCCACCTGCAACTATTCCTTCTGGGAGCACTACTGAGTCAAACTTGCGTGGTATACTCCCAGAGCTTGTATACTCTGTGTCCATGTACTTTATAGAAGTATCTGAAATATCTATTGCAGCTGCAGGCATTGTTAAGAAGTCTGGCGGAGGAAAAGCCCCGACAACTCGCCGCAATTTTGTGCCGATATCCATATTATGGCGCATGTACATATTATAGCGCAGACACTCACTTCTAATAGCGGTACTCGTGGATAAGGCTTAGATAAAAAGTACGTACAATGTGTAGAGTAATATACCCACCAAACCAATTAGAGCTGTCTCGGTACTGTAACGTCTCAGGAGGCCCATAGACTGTACTCCAAAACGATGAGTTAGATAGGCTACCAAAATGTAGCGTGCGCCTCTACCTAATATAGCTGCCAGCATAAACAAGAAGAGATTAGACTTGGTAAAACCAGCAGCAAGTACAAATATCTTAAACGGTATAGGCACGACTGCCGATACTAGAGTAAAAATAAACACGCCACTAGTCAACAATTCTTGCACAGATGCAAATTGCTCTTGTAAGCTGTAGAACGCAATAAGCGGTTTGCCAATAATGTCAAAAAAGAAGAGTCCAATAAAATAGCCAACAAATGCTCCTACTACAGATGCAGCTGTGGTTAAAAGAGCATAACGTAACCATTTTTTAGAATTTACTAGCAATATCGCCACCAAGAGCGGATCTATGGGCAAAGGAAAGACGATCGCCTCGGCAGCTGTCAAGACAAATAACCAGGCCTTGGCATGTGCACTCTCTGCACGCGAGATAAACCACTCTCTGCTTTTGCGTAACCATATCATGCTAGCCTATACTTGCACCTGCGTGCACATCTTTATTTGGGTGCAAGAGTATAAAGTCATTTTCTAATCCAATTGCCAGTATCATTCCATCACTCTTTATGCCACGGATTGTGCGCGGTGCGAGGTTGGCGACATACGGGCACTGCTTGCCCACTAATTCTTCTGGATTAATGTGCTCGGCAAGACCCGAAACAATCGTGCGTAGCTCATCCTCACCAAGGTCCACTGTGCATTTTATAAGCTTGTCTGTGTCTGGCACTAGCTCTGCTGCTACAATTGTACCAATACGCAAATCTAACTTTGCAAAATCATCATATGTTATCTCTTTCTTCGTCATGCTAATTAGTTTAACTTTTTGAGCTTTGTTTGTCCAAGAAGCTCTGGAGTATTA
>CAZWKW010000061.1:0-3536 GCA_964634115.1 uncultured Candidatus Saccharibacteria bacterium
TAGAAAAACAAATTTTTGAACATTGCAATATCAGACCAGAAGACATAACAGATGAAGCTGTAAATAAAGAAACTGAAGAACTGAAAGGTTATAGTATTTGAAATTTTGTGCTTTTTCTATATAATACTTGCACTATAAGAAGTGTGTTAATAGTTAAATAAATTAATTTATGGCGAAAGTAAATATAGCTCCGCTTGGTGACCGTGTGCTGGTAGACCCAGAGATAAAAAATGATTCTAAAACTGCATCCGGAATAATACTCCCAGACTCTGCAAATAAAGAAAAGCCCAAGCAAGGTAGTGTAGTAGCAATGGGAGAGCTTGAGGATGTGAAGGATGTAAAAGTGGGCGATACAGTACTCTTCTCTGACTATGGCTACGACGAAGTAAAAGTGGACGATAAGGAGTACTACATAATACAGAGTAAAAACCTCTTAGCAGTAATTAAATAAATATAAAATGAGTAAAAAAGTAATTTTTAACACAGAAGTACGTGAGGCACTAAAAAATGGTGCAGACACGGTAACCAATGCAGTGCGCGTAACACTAGGCCCGCGTGGTCGCAATGTAGCACTGCAAAAGAGTTATGGTGGCCCAACAATTACCAATGATGGTGTGTCTATTGCTAAAGAGATTTCTCTTAAAGACTCATTTGAAAATATGGGTGCTGAGATTATAAAAGAGGTAGCAAGCAAAACCAACGACAAGGCCGGAGACGGTACCACTACAGCTATGGTGCTTGCTAGTGCAATAATAAATGAGGGCTTTAAACGTACAAGTATGGGTGCTAGCCCACAGCTAGTACGCCGAGGTATAGAGGCAGCTGCAGCTGACGCAGTAGAGGCACTGCGCAAAATGGCACGTGAGGTAAAAGGTAAGGACGAAATACGAAATGTAGCAATCATATCTGCCGAGAGCGAGGAGCTGGGCCGCACCATTGCCGACACTATAAATAAGGTGGGCAAAGACGGAGTAGTAACTGTAGAAGAGTCGCAATCATTCGGCATTGACTCTGAGGTTGTAAAGGGGTTGGAGTTTAACAATGGTTATGTGTCTCCGTACATGGTTACAAACTCAGAGCGTATGGAGGCGGTATTTAAAGATGCACCTGTACTTCTCACAGATAAGAAGATCTCTTCAGTACAAGATGTGCTGCCATTACTGGAGAAGCTCGCACAAACTGGTAAGAAGGAGCTTGTGATAATCGCGGATGACGTGGATGGAGAGGCTCTTGCCACATTTGTTGTAAACAAGCTCCGCGGAGCCTTTAGCGTACTAGCTATTAAGGCACCGGGCTATGGCGACAAGAAGAAGGAGATGCTCGGAGACCTTGCGGTTGTGCTAGGTGGACAAGTAATATCTGAGGATGTTGGCCTTAAACTAGAAGAGACTGAAGTAGCCGCACTGGGTAAGGTAAGTAGGATAGTAGCAACCAAGAGCTCCACAGTAATAGTGGGTGGTAAGGGCAAGAAGGCAGAAGTGGAAGCACATGTTGCAAAGCTGCGTGCCCAACTAAATAACACTGATTCTAAATTTGATAAAGAGAAGATTGAAGAGCGTATAGCAAAGCTCACAGGTGGTGTAGCAGTGATACGTGTGGGTGCGGCTACAGAGACGGAGATGAAATATCTTAAAGACAAAATAGAGGACGCAGTAAACGCTACCAAGGCAGCTATAGAGGAGGGCATAGTGCCAGGTGGTGGTACCGCGCTTGCCAAGGTGGCGGTGGCTCTCGGTAAGAAGGATGTGGCCAAGAAGCACGACGAATTTGCAATAGGATACCGTATACTAATAGAGGCCCTAGCGGCACCATTGCATCAAATAGTAGAGAATACAGGTAGAGAAGATGCCGCAGTGGTGTTGCGAGACATTATAAAAAAAGGCGCAAGCTACGGCTTTGACGCCTCTGGAGACGATGCAGAGGCAAGTATTGTAGACATGTATGAGGCTGGTATTATAGACCCCGTTAAGGTAACACGTAGTGGTGTAGAGAATGCGGCGAGCGCGGCTGCTGTACTACTTACCACAGAGGCGGCAGTAGCAGATGACCCAGATGAGGAAGCGGCTGCAGCTCCAGCGATGCCTATGGGTGGTGGTATGCCAGGGATGATGTAGAGTCTCTACAGATTTTTGCGGATTTTCTTTGAGAGCTCGGCATCTTTGCCGAGCTCTTGTACGATTGGTGTAATATTGTGATGCACAACGGCCTCTGTAAATTGTAAGTTAGTATCTAGCACGCCAAAACGGTAAAAGAGCTTATCTATACCAGTGGTAAAAATATAACTAGGATGCCAGAGTGGAATCTCCAAACCACCATTGCGTAGGTGCCGCACCATGTCGGTTGTACAGTTACGCGTAAATGTGTCAAACCAGCTTGGCTTGCCGTGAAGTGCGTTAATCTCGCGCAGCATGCTCATAAGTACCCTTTGTACATTGTGCTGTGCCGCCCTTAATTTATACAGTCTTAGCTCGTTTCCACTTTTAGAGCTTCTCGCAAATACAGTATCTGCCTCGCTAATTACTTTGTACACTATCTCATTCTTGTGAGGTAAAATACGTGATAGTGTAACGCGCTCTCCAAGCTGCCGCCTACCTGCAACAGAGATAGAGACAAAAGTACCATCCTTAAACCCAAAGGTTAAAAAGGAGTGCGCGAGATTAAATTTGATTGGCCATGCTTGCATAGGAAAGATCTCTATCAATAGCCAAAGAGACTCCACATCTTTGATATTAAATATCTTGCTGCGATGCCTCACGCTACACTTGTAAGGGGTAGTATAGGTGGCATGTACTATATTTTTTAGAGTTATTGTGTCTCCTTCTATTGCTGCTTGAGCTGGCACACTATGCTCTGGTACCCAATCCTTTTTCTGTTTGGGGCGCCTGAGCAATATAATTAGCATAGAGCCAACAAGTACCACTATGGACATGTAGAATACTGTTTCCATGATGCTATAATATACATGTATGAAGAGATTAATTCTACTAGTACTACTTCTAATGCCTGTGTATGCTCAAGCCGCGGACTTTACACTAGACGACATCATCGGTATCTTGCCCAATTTCGGCTCTGTAGTGGCAGAGGAGTCTACCAGCTTTAGTAGCTTATTTAATCTACTCAGTAGCAGTGCTAACTCTTTAGAGATAGAAAAGACACTAGAGCAGACCAAGAATGCGATACAAACACCAGACCACGTAGATTATATACAGCAGTACATGTTTCCTCCCGGCAGCAATGACACTGCCTCAAGCTCGAGCGTTACCGATATTGCGACTCAAATATTTGGAGGTAAAGCTAAAAAGAAATTGACAGACTGTATCTCTGCAGAGTTTGGTGCTGTCTGGAGTAGAGGCAGATATGGCGAGGAGGTTCGCGAGTTGCAAAAATTCTTAAACCAAAATGCTCGTACACGTATAGCAGTCAAAGGGCCGGGTAGTCCTGGCAAGGAGACAGAGTATTACGGTGCTCTTACAGTAGATGCCGTAAAGCGCTTTCAGACACTCTTTGCAAAGGATATTTTAAAGCCAGTTGGGCTA
>CAZWKW010000062.1:0-3420 GCA_964634115.1 uncultured Candidatus Saccharibacteria bacterium
ACTATGCAAAAATAGCGGAAAAGGCGTTTAGCGCGAAGGCGGATTTGGAAGTGTCAGATAAGGATGTAGAGGAAGTATTGCAGAATATACGTAAGCAGAAGGCACAAATAGACGCCTTTGAACAACAAAAAAAAGATGGTGTGGAGAAGCCGGAACTCAAAGAGGTTAAAGACGAAGATTTACCAGAGATTACAGATGAGTTTGTAAAAACGCTCGGAGACTTTAAAAATGTAGAAGAATTTACAGCAAAGGTACGCGAAAATGTTGGCGAGGAGAAAAAGTTAAAGGATAAGGAGAAAAAGCGCATCGCCACGGTAGAGGAGATTATAAAGCAGACCAAGCTAGAGCTGCCTACTATTATGATAGACTCGGAGCTGCAACGTATGCAAGCACAGCTTGAGGGTGAGATAGCACAAACAGGTACCAAGATAGAGGATTACCTCAAGCAGATTGGCAAGAGTATAGAGGAGTTGCGCACAAGTTGGCGAGTAGAAGCAGAAAAGCGCGCAAAACTACAACTGATACTTAACGAGCTAGCTAAGGAGAATGATATAAAACCAAAAAAGGAGGATATAGACAAGGAGGTAAGCCACGTACTCGCACACTACAAAGATGCCGACGAAACAAACGTGCGTATATATGTAACAACAACCAAAACCAATGAGTTAGTGTTTCAGTACCTAGAAAAGCTAGGAAACGATGGAAAATAGTATGTTCTTGTGATAGGATGCGCCTAATATGACAAACACAACAACAGCACAATTGGTACCAATGGTGGTAGAGAAGGGGTCGCACGGTGAGAGGGCCTACGATATTTACTCTCGCTTGCTTAAAGAGCGCATAATTTTTCTTGCCGGGCCCATACATGACGAAACGGCGAATATTATAATCGCGCAGCTTTTATTCTTGCAATCTGAGGACTCAAAGGCAGATATTTCGCTCTATATTAACTCCCCTGGTGGCTCTGTGTCGGCGACTCTTGCGATGATAGACACAATGAATCATATAAAGCCGGATGTTTCCACCGTCTGCGTCGGTATGGCGGCGTCCGGAGGCGCATGGCTACTCGCAAGTGGCAAGAATGGCAAGCGCTATGCACTGCAAAATGCCGAGGTAATGATACACCAGCCACTTGGCGGAGCTCAAGGCCAAGCCAGTGACATCGTGATTACTGCACAACACATTTTACGCACCAAAGAACGCCTCACCAAGATGATGGCAGACGCAACGGGGCAAAAATTAGCAAAAGTCTCAGGTGATATAGACCGTGACTACTTTATGACAGCCGACGAGGCCAAGAAGTACGGTGTGATTGATAAAATCCTAAAGTAGTGGTATAGTTTGGTTACAGATTATAAATTTGTTTTATCATTTTAATTTACCGTTTTCCGTTTTGGCTCTGCGCTGATGAATTGTGTTAATTTTGCTTAAGTATTAACTATTTTAGATACTCACAACTCTATTAGGTAATCGCTATTTCGGTTTGCGGTCTTAACCGCTTATGTCATTAAAATTTATATTAATGCTGCTAGCTGCATCAACCCTCTTTGGTGCTGCGTTTGGCTACTTCTTACGTTGGATTATCGCACTCGGTAGGCGTGGCTCTATGGAGTTGGAGATTAAGCAGATGGAGCTAAAGGCCAAGGAGGAAACACAAAAGCTTATAGAGGCTGCAGAGAAGGAGGCAGCAACAAAAGTACAAGAAGGCACGAAAGAGCTCAAAGAGCAAGAGCAAGAGCTTAAGAAGACTCGTGAGCGCTTGGTAAACAAGGAGGAGCTGCTAGACAAGCGCCAGGCAGATATAGATAGAGATTCAGATAAGTTAGAGAGTCGCTCTGAGGAGCTACAAAAAAAGCAAGAGAATGTAGAGGAGCTAACAAAGCAGCGCAGTCTTGAGCTAGAGAAGGTGGCTGGACTAGACAAGAAAGAAGCGAAACAAGAGCTGCTAGACTCTATTGAGCAAGAGTATAGCGAGGACGTGCTTGCTCATATACGCAAGCTTGAGCAATTCGGACAAGAGAAGTTTGATGCTAAGGCACGCGATATTCTTACCACTGCAATACACAGAATGGGCAATGCCATGCCTACAGATGTGTTAGCAACCACGGTAAAGCTACCAAGCGATGAGATCAAGGGTAAGATTATTGGTAAGGAGGGGCGCAATATTCGCGCATTTGAGCAGGCAACAGGTGTAGATGTAATAATAGATGAGACTCCTGGCACTATTACCATCTCATGTTTTGATGCTGTGCGTAGACAGATTGCCCGCGTAGCACTGGAGAATCTGATAATTGATGGACGTATACAGCCAGTAAAGATTGAGGAGGCAGTAGAGAAGGCAAAAGATGAAATAGGAAGGATCATTGCCAAGAAGGGCACAGAGGCAGCCTACGAGGCAGGGGTCAAAGATTTAGATCCTAAGCTCTTGGCAATTCTTGGACGTATGCATTTTCGTACTAGTTATGGTCAGAATGTGCTCACTCACTCTGTAGAGATGGCGCACATTGCTGGCATGATAGCAACAGAGATAGGGGCGAATGCCGACGTGGCACGTGCAGGGGCCCTACTGCACGATATAGGCAAGGCGGTAGACCACGAGGTGGCTGGTACACACGTAGAGATTGGTAGGAGAATCTTGCAAAAGTTTGGTATAGACGAAGAGATAATCCATGCAATGGAGGCTCACCACGAGGAGTACCCATACGCCAACCCAGAGAGCTATATTGTGCAGGTGGCAGACTCTATATCTGGTGGTAGGCCTGGCGCAAGGCGCGATACCGTAGAGAATTACATTAAGCGCTTAGAAGAGCTAGAGGCTATAACTAACGAGTTCCCTGGTGTTCTTAAGAGTTATGCTATAGCCGCAGGGCGTGAGGTACGTATATTTGTTAATACTAAAGAGGTTGACGACTTAGAGGCTCACAAGATGGCACGTGACATAGCCAAGAGGATTGAGGAAGATCTTAAGTACCCAGGCGAAATTAAGGTAAATGTAATCCGCGAAACTAGGGCTATAGAGTACGCAAGGTAGGGTTGCGTAAAATATGGCTCTGTGTATACTAAATGCATTAGTTATTAGTATTAATTTATATTTAATATGAATAAAGCAGGACTAGCCGACAAAGTACATGATGTACTAGGAGGCACAAAAGCAGATGCTGAGCGTGCAGTGGAGGCGATGGTAGACGCCATCGTGGGCACTCTTGCAGCTGGTGAGGAGGTTTCTATAGCAGGTTTGGGTATATTTGAGGCTAAGATGCGCGCAGCGCGTCAGGGTCGCAACCCACGTACTGGTGAGACTATCCAGATTAAGGCAATGCGCGTACCTAAGTTCCGCGCAGCTAAGGCACTTAAAGACGCAGTAAGGTAACAACTCAAAGAGTTATCTTGAGAAACCCGGCTAGATGCTGGGTTTTTCTT
>CAZWKW010000063.1:0-3402 GCA_964634115.1 uncultured Candidatus Saccharibacteria bacterium
AATTCGCTGTGGGTGCTTATACGGATAAATGTGCATGCATCTTCGCTTTGATAATATATTGCGCGTATATCCCCTGTAATGTTAAGACTTCTGTAGCCTGCGTACTTTGCTGTTAGCTTGTGATTGTTCAATAATCTATGATATGGATTTTCCAAAAATAAATTACGTCGTTTTTTGAAAGCCTCTTTAACTTTAAGGGAACATTTTTTATAGTCTTTGTCAAAAGATTTACTAGTAAGAATAATTATTCTCATAAGTTATTTAGGTAATCATCCATTTCTTGTACTGTAGTAAACTCTGGTGATAAATTTTTGCCAGCTTTAATATCTGCGGTTGCCTTGTCAAGAATCTTAGCAGTTTTGGCATTTGGTACGAGTGGTTTTGTAAATTCTACACGCCTGTCTTCTACAATATTACGTAGAGCATTGTTTACCATAGAAGATACAGAAATCCCAAAGTCGCTGGCGAGAGCCTGTGCAGCACGCTTTAAGTCGATGTTTATTTTTACATTGAGCATTGTCATCCGGGTAGTTGTATTCATAGTAGAATTTTATTTAGTAACCTATCCCAAATATATACCTCAGATAGAAAAAGTCAAATATAATTAAAGCCGGCGGACTATGCGTGCGCGGCCTCCGTAGGGGTCGGTCTTTATAAGTACAGTGTCGCCCACTAATACCTTAATACGATACATGCGCATCTTGCCAGCAAGGTATGCCAGTTGTAGATTCTCTTGTCCCTCTATCTCCACACGAAAGAGCGCATTAGGTAAGGCCTCAGCTATTATGCCCTCTACTAAATCTTTATCTTTATCGTTTTCTTGTTGTTTGTTCAAGGTAGTTAGTATACGGTTTTATTGCTCAGTCTCAACCTTTACTGTTATGTCGTCTGTGTCAGTAGGGAAATTATTACGCCAGAATGGGCGAATAGTTACATATGCGTCCTTTACCCCAGGATAGTTAGATAGGGTTGAGTCTAATACAGAACTCTCTTTACCAGCCAAATCCTCCTTAAGGGAGTCTGTGTTGATATCCCAAAGGAACTTAGCACTACCTGTGGTAGTAAATTGTATCAGCTCATCCTCAGTTGGGTTTATCTTCTCTTTTTGCACTATTTTGAAGTTGATGTCAGATGGATTGCTGAGTAACTTATCTCCCTCGTGCAAAACTGTGTTGCTATCTTTGGCCAACTCACTTGCAAGGGCATTGGCATTAAATACAACGGCTGTCGCCTCTGCGCGCTCGATTACCTCTACCTTGCCGTCTTCGCCAACCTTTTCATCTGAGGAGAAGGTTATAAATATTGCATCGTCAAATAGGTTTTGGCTTGGAGTTAGCTTTGCAAGTAATTTTTCTTTAAGATCAGCCTTCAGTGAGGTGCGCAATGACTCACGTGTGCTGGCTAGGTCAGACTCTGCTATGGTAGGCCTTTTACCAGAGAATCCACCAGTAATAGCGCCAGATGTCTCTGCCCAAAATTTATCAAAGCGAGGGTCATTCTTGAGCCCAGGTATAGTAAACTTTGCAGAGTCTTTATTGTACTCCTCGCCCGCCTTGTCTGCGTATACCGTTATCTCTAGGGTACCAGGAGTAGTACCATCAGTGCCCTTAGTGTGTCCAGGTACTACAAATGAGTTATGTACTCTGTAAATTTTACCGTCTGGAGACTCAAATCGGGTGTTCTTGATGATTCTTTGGCTCTTGGTACTATAGTCGTTGTATACAGTAAGTTTGCCCGACGCTTTCTTCTCTACGAATTTAGTTTCTGTTGCTGCAACCTCCTTTGAGGCCTCTGCAACCTCCTTAATGGTGATGAAGCCTAGTTCGCCATCTCCAGGGCTTCTATAAGCTGTGTGTACTACATTTGGTGAAAGCTCTACATGTGCCACACGCACAGTAAGATTGATGTTGGTTCTACCAATAAATAGGAAAGTAGAAATCACAACAAGAGCAGCAACTATTACAATAGCAGAAACCCACAGTATAAATGAGCCTCGCTTGGCTACTCTGCTTTGAGGAATGGAGCTACCGTCTGGTGGGTAGTCTGGCATGCGTCTCTCTGCACGCTTCTCACGTCTCTCTGCACGTTTGTTACCAGATAAATGTACATCTCTTATAGACGTTGGCTTGGGGCCAGTATTAGGATTTATGTCGTTAAATGAAATCTTAGTCATAACTGTTTAAATTATACCATAAACAGCTTTTCATATGTACCGTCAAAGTCGTATTTATCCACAAAGAGGCTTGCAAGCAATAAACGTCTATCCCTTGTTATCTGATTGTTTAGATAGAAGGCACCAGAGTTCTTATTTGTTATTATGGGTTGTACGTTAAAGGGTTTAGAAGTAGCAGTAAATTGAGAGAAATCTATCTTCTCCATACTTTCTTTAAACCAGTTGTACACAAGCGAATCTGAAGATAGAAATATGGAGTCTGGTATACCAGATACTTTAGACAACTCCGAGCAAGATGAGCCGAAGCTCTGTGCCCATTCATTGGCAACTTCTTTTAGGGCTTCTCGTATATTTTTGTGCTCTGTTGGCGTGCAAGAGTTATCTATGTGTAGTTTAAGTTTTGATTGTGCCACACCAATTGATATACCAAACTTGTTTGCTATAGCACGCAATATGTAATTAGTACCAAAGTCCAGTGCTGCCTTTGCAGTTAATTGACCGTCTTTTATAGTTGTTAGGTGTGAGTACTCTCCTCCTATATCTGCCATCAGGTACTCACTTTTTTTGTTGCCAAGTTCTTGAGCTAGCTTGTAAGTGGCGTATGTAAATGTAGTTAAGTTAACATTATGTGTATTGAATGATGAGCTTATAGAGTTAACTATAGTACCCTTAATATCTGGATGCATTGTACCGAGCAATATTGAGAGTTGTATAGTTTGTGCTTCGCTGCCGTCTGGTTCTTTTACTGGGTATCCATTAAGCCTTATTTGTGTAATGTTGGCAGATGCTATGGAAGGTTCTTTAGAATTAATATCTGGGAATGAGGTGGTAATAAATTTTTTGATAACCCCCTTAGTTATTTTTACTGGTTTATCGAATTTTTTATCGGCACTCTTAGCTGTTGCGTCGGCCCATGGGGCGTGCACTATCGTGTGTATATCAAAAGAGCTTTTACCCAAAGTAGTCTGTGTGAGCAATTTTCTTCCATTTTCTACAGCAAGAAGAATGGCGTTGGTAAGCGCCTCAGCAAGAGCCTTAGAGCTTGTACCATCTTTAAAGCTTATGCTGTTACGAGCAGTACCAAGTATAATCGGTGAGGTAGAGCGCTTGTGGTGGTGAGTGATTAATGCGACTCCAACACTGGAGCTAGCGATGTCAAAAATTAAAGCGTGTTTAACACCACCACTTAATGGTAAAAAAGAAAACAAACTCATGCGCATATTATAACA
>CAZWKW010000064.1:0-3330 GCA_964634115.1 uncultured Candidatus Saccharibacteria bacterium
AGATGTACGGGACGTACCTAGTCCAGAAGTGTGCGCAATACGCAAGGGTGAGATAGATATTAAAAATATGACCTTCGCTTACGAGCGTGGCAACAACGTGTTTGAAGATTTCTCGCTACATGTGGCCGCTGGACAGCACATCGGGCTGGTGGGGCACTCTGGCTCGGGCAAGACAACCATTACCAAGCTACTACTGCGCTTTGCCGACGTGCAAGGTGGTAAGATATTAATAGATGGGCAAGACATTGCAAAGATTAAACAAGAAGACCTACGAAGGAACATCTCTTATGTACCACAAGAGCCGATGCTCTTCCACCGTACTCTTGCAGAGAATATAAGCTATGCCAAGCCAGACGCTACACAAGAGGAGATAGTAGAGGTAGCAAAGCGTGCTCACGCACATGAGTTTATAAAGAGCTTGCCAGATGGTTACGATACCTTGGTGGGTGAGCGGGGAGTTAAGCTCTCTGGAGGCGAGCGCCAGCGCGTGGCTATAGCTCGTGCAATGCTTAAAGATGCTCCTATAATAATATTGGACGAGGCTACCTCGGCACTAGACTCTGTGAGTGAGCATTATATACAAGATGCCCTGCACACATTGATGGAGGGTCGTACCGTGCTCGTGGTGGCGCATCGCTTAAGCACGGTGCAAAGCATGGATAAGATAGTGGTGTTTGAAGATGGAAAGATTAAAGAGGAGGGCACACATGAGGAGCTTCTAGCTAAGAGCGGTGCATATTACGAGTTTTGGCAACAGCAAGTAAATGGCATGTTGCCAGACTAATTGGTATAATAAAACGCGATGTTAAACTTTAACGAAGTAAGCAAATTCTACAATGGAGGGCCAGCCGCTTTAGACAGCGTCTCTTTCTCCATAGCTCCTGGAGAGTTTGTCTCTGTGGTGGGACACTCTGGCGCAGGTAAGTCTACACTGCTTAAGATGATACTTGCAGAGATATTACCCAGTGAGGGAGAGGTGCTCTTTGAGGAGCGCAACATAGCACACATGGGAGGTGCAGATATAAGGGCGCTGCGCAGGCGTATCGGTATCGTCTTTCAAGACTTTCGCCTATTACCCACCAAGACCATTTATGAGAATATTGCATTTGCCTTAGAGGCTGCTGGTCAGAGCGATGAGGAGATAGCAGCAGACGTGCCACATGTACTAGAGCTTGTAGACCTTGGCGACAAGCTCAACAACTTTCCTCATGAGCTCTCTGGTGGCGAGCAACAAAGGGTGGCTATAGCACGCGCCATAGTTAACCAGCCCGACTTGGTTATAGCAGACGAGCCCACGGGCAACTTAGACCCCATAAACACCTACGAGATAGTACAAATATTAAAGAAGGTTAACGATCTTGGTGCCACAGTTATACTCACCACCCACAACAAGGGGGTTATAGACACACTTGGTAAGAGAGTAATAACCATGGACGAGGGCAAGATAATACGCGATGACCAATCTGGCAAATATAGCTTATGATATAATTATTGTTATGACAACGTGGATAAATACAAAAAGAATAATACGTAATGGTGTAATAGGGTTCTTGCGTAACGGCTTCGTTTCTCTCGCCACTATGCTTATTATGTCTATCTCACTCTTTTCTATCGGGGCTATTATGTTTACTAGCGCTGCGCTAAGCGCGGTGCTCTCACAGCTAGAGGAGAAGGTAGACATAAACGTATACTTTGCCACAGACGCTGAAGAAGATAGAATTTTAGCTTTAAAACAAACTTTAGAAGCCCAGCCAGAGGTAGCAGAAGTTACTTACATCTCCAGGGACGAGTCGCTTGCCATCTTTCGAGAGAGACAAAAAGACGAGCCATCCACAATTAAAGCCTTAGAAGAGTTGGGAGAGAATCCGTTAGGAGCCTCGCTGGCAGTACGTGCCAAAGAGATCGGCCAGTACGAGCAAATTGCCCAATTTTTAGAAGGCAAAACTACAGTAGCCGAGGGAGAGCGCCCCATGATAGAGCGTATAAACTTCTTTAAAAACAAACCAGTTATAGAAAGGCTCTCGCACATCTCAGATAGCGCACGTAAGATAGGCTTCGCAGTAACGCTATTTCTCATTTTTGCTTCTATTGCAATTGTATTTAACACAATCCGTTTGGCTATTTATACCACACGAGATGAGATATCTGTGATGAAGTTGGTTGGGGCGTCTAATTGGTACGCGCGTGGGCCATTTGTAGTGGAGGGTGCTCTATACGGTTTTGTTTCTGGAATGTTTGTGTTTGCTGTGATGTACCCACTGGCTGCATGGCTTGGCGATGCTTCGCTCAGATTCTTTGGCAACTTCAGCACCCTAGACTATTACGAAGGACACGCCTTAATACTGTTTGCCGTGCTTGTTGGCTCTGGAGTACTTGTAGGTGCAATATCTAGCTTTTTTGCAGCAAGGAGATACTTGCAGGTGTAAATTTTATTATAAATGGTATAGTGCGCTACTATAAATATGGCTAAAAAAAATCGTAAATACATTTTTGTAATAGGAGGGGTAATGTCTGGAGTAGGTAAGGGCATAACTACAGCCTCGATGGGTAAGATATTGCAGGCACGTGGTCTTAAAGTTACAGCAGTTAAAATAGACCAATACTTTAACGTAGATGCCGGCACCATGAACCCTACAGAGCATGGTGAAGTATATGTGATGGATTCTGGCTTAGAAACCGACCAAGACATGGGTAATTACGAGAGATTCTTAAACACAACTCTACCGGGGGTAAATTATATGACGAGTGGTTCTATTTACTCTGAAGTTATACGTAAAGAGCGCAATCTAGAGTATAAGGGTAAAAATGTAGAAGCTGTGCCAGACATACCTAATGAGTTTATACGACGTATTAAAAAGGCGGGCGACACGTCAGGCGCAGATATAGTACTTATAGAAATTGGCGGTACAGTTGGCGAGTACCAGAATGTACTTTACTTGGAGGCTGTGCGCATGATGAAGTCTAAAACCCCAAACGACGTAGCGGTAGCACTAGTGTCGTACATACCAATGCCAAGCACTATTGGTGAGCTTAAAACTAAACCCACCCAATACGCCGCCCGCACTCTTAACTCGGCGGGCGTGTTTGCAGACCTTATAGTTGCTCGTGCGCCAGTGCACATAGATGCCAAGCGTCGCTCTAAAATTTCACGCTTCTGCAATGTTAAGCCTGAGCACGTAATATCCGCACCAGACGTAGAGAGTATCTACGACGTGCCGCTCAACTTCGAGAAGGACGGCCTCTCTCTGAAGCTTTGCAATATTTTGAAGATTAAAAAATGTACTAAGAAAACAAATCTAACAGCATGGAAGAAGTTTGTAAAAAGCACAA
>CAZWKW010000065.1:0-3174 GCA_964634115.1 uncultured Candidatus Saccharibacteria bacterium
ATAATTATGACAAAACACAAGGGAAAATTTATAGTACTGGACGGTGGTGAGGGCTCTGGTAAAACAACTGTGGCGAATGAGATTGTAAAGCAGTTTGGTTGGGGTGCAGTGTATACGCACGAGCCGGGTGGCAGCCCTTATGCGGAGAAGATTAGGGATTTGGTACTTAGTGATGAGGCAAAGAGCTCTGACGCGGAGACGCAGTTCGCTCTCTTTTGGGCGGCGAGGCGTGATCATCTTAAACACGTGGTAGCGCCAGCACTAGCAGATGGCAAGATTGTAATTTGCGACCGTTTTGACTCTTCCACATATGCATATCAAATAGTGGCGCAGGGCAATGTGCAGTTGTTGGACTTGTTTTGGAAGATGCGCGAGCACTTCTTGCGAGAGTTTGAGCCAGATAAATACATTTTACTTGATGTGTCTCCCGAGGTTGGGCTTGCAAGAGTGAAGAGTAGAGGTGAGGTAATGACGCACTTTGATAAGCGCAAGTTAGACTTTCATAAAAAAGTAAATAAAGGGCTTAAAGAGTTCATAACCACACAAGTTAAAGATGGTGAGGTGGTAGATGCCGAGCAGCCTCTAGAGAAGGTTATAGAAGATGTTGGTAAAATTGTTTCTAGATTATGCAAATAGCAGAAGAGATAAAGGGTCTGATACAGAGCTCGCTCAGCAAGCTTGGTTTAGAAGTGGGCGAGATAGAGCTGGAGCACCCTGCGGATTTGGCTCATGGAGATTACTCAAGTAATGTGGCTATGCAGCTTGCTAAGGTGAGGGGTGAAACCCCTCACCAATTGGCAGAAGAGATAGTCAGAACGCTGTCGGACAGCATTCTGATAGAGAAAACAGAAGTTGCAGGGTCAGGGTTTATTAACTTCTACTTGTCACAAAAGTTTTATGTAGATGCTCTGCAAAAAGTACTTGAGAAAAAGGAGGACTGGGGTAGCACCAAAGTGAACACAGGGCAGAAATTACTAATAGAGCACAGCTCACCGAATCTCTTTAAGCCATTTCATATTGGGCACTTGGTAAATAATACATATGGTGAAGCTCTTGTGAGAATTGCTCGCGTGAGTGGTGCTGAGGTTGTGCCGCTATCATTCCCCTCAGATGTGTCACCTGGTATTGCCAAGGCCGTTTGGGGTATTTTAGATAAAGGTTTGGAGCAAGAATTTACCATTGAGCAGATAGGCGATGCATATGTGAGTGGTGTGAATGCGTATAAAGAGAGCGAGGATGCCCAAAAAAGGATAGACGAAATAAATACAAATTTGTATAAGCAGAATAAAGAAACGCCAGAGTGGGCGGTCTACGAGCGTGGGCGGGAGCTCTCACTTGAATATTTTAAGTATATAACAAAGCGGCTTGGGTCAGAGTTTGATGCGTTTATATTTGAATCAGAAGCTGAAGTTGAGGGTAAGAAAATTATTAAAGAGAATATACCAAAGGTATTTGAGGAGTCTGATGGTGCAATAATATTTCGTGGGTCGCAGCATGGCTTGTTTGACAATGTATATATAAACTCTGCAGGCTTTGGTACGTACTTAGCCAAAGATACGGGCCTACTGAGCTTAAAGTTTAAAAAGTATGACTTTGATACATCTATTACCGTTACCGATATAGAGCAGAAGCAGCACTTTGAGCTTGTGAAGAAGTCGGCAGAGTTTATAAATAAAGACTGGGCGGAGAAATCGTTGTATCTCCAGCATGGGCGCCTGGCACTTACTACTGGTAAAATATCGTCTCGTGCCGGTGGTGTGCCGCTGGCTGCAGACATTCTAGATACTGTAAGGGCAGAAGCACTAAAGAGGATGGTAGAGGCAGGAAATGTTAGTGATGAAGCAGAAGCAGAAAAAGTAGCAATAGGAGCCGTTAAGTATGCAATCGCTCGTGTGGGCATGGGTAAGAATATTGTATTTGATTTAGAGAAGTCGCTCTCTTTTGAGGGAGACTCAGGGCCTTACTTACAGTATACATATGCTCGTTGCCGATCTATATTAAGTAGTGCAGGTGAGCGGTGTAAAAAGGACTTGATAGTTACGTCAGAGTCAGCTGGTGTTCAGAAATTACTCTATCGTTACCCTGAGGTAGTAGCGCGCGCCACACGTGAGTACGAGCCACACTATATTGCAAATTACCTAAACGAGTTGGCAAGTAGCTTTAACAGTTGGTACGCGAGCGAGCAGATTCTTGACGACTCACCAGAGCAAGATTATAAACTGGCACTTACAGAAGCAGTAGCCACCACACTTAAAAATGCCTTATATTTGCTAGGCATTGAGGCACCTAAGAGAATGTGATATATACAAATATGGTAAAAGAAAATCCTGGTATAGAAAATGAGAGAAATGAAGTTATTGAAAATAATCTCAGTAGAAATGAAGTGCTTGAACAATATGGTCCTTTACCAACAGATGTGGTTGACAGGATTATAGGTCTTCAAGAAGAGAACTATAAACAAAAGTTGAAGATAGAAGTGTTGACAAAAACGCTCGAATCTTTACAAAGTTGAGTACCAACTAACTACCACTCGATAGGTGTTTTGTCATGCGACTTTAGATACTCATTAGCTTGTGAGAAGTGCTTACAACCAAAGAAGCCGCGGTGTGCCGAGAGTGGAGATGGGTGCGGAGCCTCCAGTATCAAATGTTTTTCCCAGTCGATAAGTTCTGCTTTACTACGCGCATACGCTCCCCATAGCATGAACACGACATGCTCTCGCTTATCTGAGATTGTCTTAATTACAGTGTCTGTGAAATCTTCCCAACCTATGCCGGCATGGCTTGTTGGTTGATTGCGAAGAACGGAGAGCACGGCGTTGAGTAAGAAGACACCCTGCTTTGCCCAGCGGGTTAGGTCTGTATTTTTATCTGTGCTTACTACATCACTCTCAATCTCTTTAAATATGTTTAGCAAAGATGGCGGGGCTTGTACGCCTTCCGGCACGGAGAAGCACAGACCGTGTGCTTGGCCTGGATTATGATACGGGTCTTGGCCGAGTATTACCACCTTCACCTCGTCAAACGGCGTTTCGTTAAAAGCGCGGAAGAGGTCGCCGGGAGGAGGATAGACTGTTTTGGCTTTATCTAGGTAATCCTCTCGCACTTTTTCTGTAAGCTGTTTGAATTCCGGCTTGTCAAAATAGTCGCCCAGCACCTTTTGCCAACTTTTGTG
>CAZWKW010000066.1:0-1730 GCA_964634115.1 uncultured Candidatus Saccharibacteria bacterium
GTGGCGTGGCTTGCTCGCTTCATAGGCGCTTTATAACCGCTTATCTTCTGCAATGCCGAGGCAAGCCCCTCCGGGTATCGCGTAAGGAGTGCGCCCGAGGCATCTGCTAAAAACTCTCTCTTACGACTAACTGCAAATTGCATAAGCTTACCTGCAATTGGTGCAAGCAGTATCAACACAAATCCAACAATAGCGAGTACTCCTCCGTTCTTGCTATCTCTACTACCTCCAAAGAAGCTCATACGCAAAGCAATATCAGAGAGCATTGCCAAAAAGCCAACTAGCACAACCGCAACAGTCATAATCAAAATGTCCCTATTGCCAATGTGAGATAGCTCGTGTGCAAGTACTCCCTCAAGCTCACTCCTGTCTAACATTTGTACAAGCCCGGTAGTAACGGCCACAGCTGCATGCTCCTTATTGCGCCCTGTGGCAAAGGCGTTCGGAGCAGGGTCGTTGATTATGTAGAGCTTGGGCATTGGCATTCCTGCTGTAATTGATAGGTTCTCAAGCAGATTCCATAAGTCCGGCTGTTCTTCTCTCGTAACTTGCTTAGCCCCCGTGGAGGCAAGTGCAATCTTATCTGAAAACCAAAATGCTGATATATTTGTAACTCCTGCAAAGAGTGCTGCACCCCAGAGAAGTGCCGGAGAATTCATATACCAAGAAGCAAAATATCCTGCACCAGCGATAAGAGCGAAAAACAGGAACATAAGCGCCCATGTCTTGCGCACATTAGAGTCTTGTTGTGTGTAAAGTGTAACCATCGTAACCTTCGGCTAAATAAATTTTAATAGATCAGCTATTAAAATTTACATTAACTGGATCTTTTGCAGCCTCCTCATCCTCACCAAGTTCGAAAAATTCGCGCTCCTTAAAGTTAAACATGCCTGCAATTATGTTGCCGGGGAAGGATTGTACGGCAGTATTAAAGTCGCGCACACTACCATTGTAAAAGCGACGAGATGCTTGGATCTTATTCTCTGTATCTGTGAGCTCTCTCTGCAATTCTGTGAAGTTTTCACTCGCTCTTAGTTGTGGATAATTCTCTGAAAGTGCGAATACAGACTTAAGCGCACCGGTAATCATATTCTCTGTCTGGGCACGCTCTTCTACACTACCACCCTGCATTGCCTTGGCTCGCATCTCTGTGAGCTGTGTAAGGGTGTCTCGCTCGTGTCCCATGTAACCCTTTACCGACTCTACCAAATTTGGAATGAGGTTATAACGACGCTTGAGTTGCACTTCTATATCGGCCCATGCCTCTTTAACCCTGTTGCGCCCACGTATAAGCGAGTTGAAAGCAAAAACAACATAACCCACAAGCCCAACTACTGCTACAAGAACGATAAGTGATGTATTCATAATAAATTATATTAATTACTAAGCTTATAATTAGTCCGATATTATGGATTCTAAGAATATTTTATCTTTAAATCCACCTTTTTTCTCTAATTTTTCTCTACGCACTCGTTCTATCTCACCTTCATCCAAACCAAATTCTCCAAACACTGTGTAAAGTACCTCTAATACATCAGCTGCTTCCTCAAGCATACCTAACTTATCTTCTTCAGCATATTCGCCCGCCTTACGCAGCTCCTCTGTCTCCTCAATAAGCTTGTACAATAGCTCACTACGAAATTCGTCTTTCTGCATTGTGCGTACATTCGGAATTTCTCCGTCACTACGAATAACTTCTGGCACTTTATCTCTTACTAATTTTCCATATC
>CAZWKW010000066.1:1830-3057 GCA_964634115.1 uncultured Candidatus Saccharibacteria bacterium
TCCAAAGTGTCCGTACTCAGCAGTTTTTGTAAAACTTGGCTCTCGAAGTTTTAAATCTTTAATAATCTCCAGTGGCTGTAATTCTTCTTTCCTGTCCATCAAATCTAATGGCTTGCCGTCCACTATCGCCGTAGCTTGTACCGGATAGTTGTAGCCTATGGCATATGCTAGGTGCACGTAAACCTCTTTAGCACCTTCTTGTTTTAATATTTCCACTGCTTTTTGCCTTGCTTTATACGCCGCGCCTCTATCTACCTTAGTGCCATCTTTACCACTAAAAGAGCCGCCGCCTATCGGTACCCTGGGACCATAATTATCTATTACAATTTTGCGCCCCGAGAGCCCAGTATCTGCCTCAAATCCACTTATACTCCAATCGCCAGCAGGGTTGATGTGCAATTGTTCCGGCTTTTTAAGTTCCGTCTCAATCAACCACTCCAACACAAGCTCTTTCAAATCTGCCTGCTTTACATTTGCCCAGCTAGCAACTATTGCACTAACTTTGCCACCGTCTAGTGTAACTTGTGTCTTGCCATCTTCTGCTTGTTTGTTATATAAAAATTTATTTAGACTTCTCGCAAGATAATACTCTTGAGGCATCATCTCGCTATTTTCGCTACATGCATACCCTATCATCACTCCTTGATCTCCGGCTCCGCCGACATCAACCCCACCGGCAATCTCGGCAGACTGCCTCGCAATATTTATCATCACACCATATTTATCATCTTCTAGAATACCATGCACAACCTCGCGAATATTTACATAAGCCTCTGTAGTAAGTTCTCCTATTACCACAACTGTGCCATGCCCACCGAGTACCTCTATGGCACTACGTGTATTTGGGTCTTGCTTTAAGCACTCATCTAAAATAGCGTCCGCAATGCGGTCGCAAACTTTGTCCGGATGTTTTGGACTAACTGATTCTGCTGTTCGTATCATATTTTATTTTTAAAACTATTAATAAATAGGAGAAATAAAAATTCTCCACTAGGGAGATTTTTACATTTTATTATCTGCCCCATACTGGGCTGGATGAAGCACCTTCCGCATGGCGGGGTTGCTGGATGGGTCATCGAGCCAGTTCTCTACCCATCACTCTGTATAACAATATTCAATTATAAGTGCATTGTACCGCACAGAGTCACTACGTCAACCTTAACAACTAACTCTTAGGACTATAGTTTGGAGCTTCTTTGGTTATTACAACATCATGCGGGTGAGACT
>CAZWKW010000067.1:0-2762 GCA_964634115.1 uncultured Candidatus Saccharibacteria bacterium
ATTTTGACTTAGTAACTATACATAGTACAATCCTCTCATGTGTGGAATCTTTGGTATTCTAGAACAAGAAAAAAATGTTGCTGTAGACATCTACGAAGCGCTCACAATGCTACAACACAGAGGGCAAAATGCCGCAGGTATTGTTACACTTAGCGGTAATTATTTTAATGAGAAGAAGGGTAAAGGTCTTGTGAAGGAAGTGTTTAGTGAGCACGACATTATAAACCTTAATGGCGCAGCTGGTATTGGGCATGTACGCTACCCTACAGCTGGCTCACTCTCTGCCGTCAATGCACAACCATTTTATGTTAATGCACCATTTGGCATGCATTTGGTGCACAATGGCAATATTACAAACACAAAAGAGCTAAGAGAAAAAATTCAGACAAAGTATCGCAGACATCTACGCACAGATTCTGATACAGAGATACTTTTAAACGTATTTGCTAATGCACTGTATAAGCTAGAGAAGGAGAATCCGGAGCAAAGCCATGTAGAGAAGGTCTTCGAAGCGGTAGAGATGACAAAGAGTCGAATACAAGGGGCCTACAGTGTGCTTGTGCTTATAGATCGCATAGGCTTGGTGGCATTTCGTGATCCTCATGGCATACGTCCACTTGCCCTTGGTAAGAAGAAAGGCGAAGAAGAAGCATATGCATTTGCATCTGAGGATATAGCATTTGCACCTATCGGATTTGAAGGAGTGAGAGATGTAGCTAATGGAGAGACTATAATAATAACTTTGGACGGTAAATTGCATTCGCACCAAGGAGAGCAGAAGCCGCTTACACCATGTGTTTTTGAATATATTTATCTTGCACGTCCAGACTCTATGCTAGACGGTATCTCTGTATATAAGACGCAATTGCGCTTTGGAGACGCACTGGCGAAGCAGATTAAAGATTCAGGACTTGAGATTGATGCAGTAATACCTGTTCCAGACTCATCTCGCCCAGCAGCACTTGAGATCGCCACAACACTGAGTCTTAAATATAGAGAAGGGTTGGTTAAAAATAGATATGTTGGCAGAACATTTATAATGCCAGAGCAAAATACTCGAGATGACTCTGTACGGCGTAAGCTCAACGCAATACCACTAGAATTTGATGGGAAGAACGTACTTTTAATAGATGACTCTATAGTACGAGGTACTACGAGTAAAAGAATTATTAAAATGTGTAGAGACGCGGGAGCAAAGAAAGTTTATTTTGCAAGTGCTGCACCACCTGTGCGTTACCCCAATGTGTACGGAGTGGATATACCCACACGTACTGAGCTGGTGGCACATGAGCGTACTGTAGAAGAGATAAAAGATGAGCTTGGCTGTGATGCCCTATTTTACCAAACGCTAGAGGACACACTAGACGCAGCCCGAGCGGGTAATCCAGACATTAAGACATTTGAGGCATCTGTATTTGATGGTAAATATGTAACAGGAGACATAACCGAAGAATATTTGACAGAGCTAGAAGCTAATAGAAAGAGAAAATGAATAAAAAGATTTTAATAATAGGCAGTGGAGGTAGAGAGCATGCGCTGGGGTGGAAGTGTGCGCAGAGCGAGAGTGTGGAAAAAGTATACGTAGCACCTGGCAACGCCGGTACAGCGAAGGAGGAGAAATGTGAAAATGTGGATATTAAAGCAGATGACATTACCGCACTCCTTAGCTTCGCCAAGGAGTGCGACATAGATCTTACAGTAGTCGGCCCAGAGCAGCCTCTTGTTGCTGGAATTGTTGATATGTTTAGAGACGCAGGCTTGCGTATTTTTGGCCCCAGTGCAGCTGCCGCACAACTCGAGGGCTCTAAAGCATTTACAAAGGACTTTCTAAAAAGGCACAATATACCAACGGCTACCTACGGAGTATTTGAAGATTATAAAGAAGCAGAAAGGTATATAAAAGAGCAAGGCGCACCAATTGTTATAAAGGCAGACGGCTTGGCGGCTGGTAAGGGAGTGCTAGTGGCACAAAGTGAGAAGGAGGCTCTTGAGTTTACTCGTGAGTGTCTTTCTGGTAATAAGTTCGGAGAGGCGGGTAGTAGGGTGGTGGTAGAGGAGTTTATGCGAGGAGAGGAGGCAAGTTACACTTGTATAGTGAGTGGACGTGATATTTTGCCGTTGGCAACCTCCCAAGACCACAAGCTCTCTCTGGATGGTGATAAAGGGCACAATACCGGTGGGATGGGTGCGTACTCTCCTGCACCAGTAGTTACGGAGGAGGAGAATGAGAAAATAATGAAGCAGATTATAAGGCCTACGGTAAATGGCATGGCAGATGATGCAGTGCCGTTCGTCGGCTTTCTATATGCGGGGCTTATGCTCGACCAAGAGGGTAACCCGCGGGTGGTGGAGTATAATGTACGTTTCGGTGATCCAGAGACACAACCTATATTAATGCGCCTGGAGAGCGACCTTGTAGAACTTATAGTAGCAGCACTTGACGGCAAACTTGGTGGTTCAACCACCAAGTGGAGTGAGAAGGTAGCACTTGGGGTTGTAATGGTCTCTGGTGGCTATCCAGAGAGTTATGATACAGGTTTTGAAATTAGTGGATTAGATACGGTTGCACAAATACAAGATGTAAAAGTTTTTCATGCTGCTACTGCAAAAAAAGATGGAAAAGTTATAACAAGTGGTGGGCGCGTACTCTGCGTAACTGCACTGGGCGATACAGTAGCAGAAGCACAAGAAAACGCTTACAAAGCGGTAAACAAAATAACCTGGCAAGGCGAGCACCACCGCACAGACATAGGCTGGCGCGC
>CAZWKW010000068.1:0-2672 GCA_964634115.1 uncultured Candidatus Saccharibacteria bacterium
TATGTGTGGAATTGTAGGTTACATAGGTAAAAGAAATGCACAAGAAGTCCTCTTAGAAGGTTTGCAAAGGCTTGAGTATAGGGGTTACGACAGTGCGGGCATGGCGGTGTCTACTGGTATTGGTAAAGTAAAGCACACTCGTGCAGTGGGTAAGGTTGTAGAACTTGAGAAAAAATTAACGAAAAGTAATGCTTGCATGGGTATAGCACACACTCGTTGGGCTACGCATGGCAAGCCGGCTGTGAAGAATGCTCACCCCCACAAGGCTGGTAGTATATATTTGGTGCACAATGGTATTATAGAGAACTATCAAGAGCTAAAGGACAGGTTAGTAAAAAAAGGATGCAAGTTTCACTCGGATACAGATAGTGAGGTACTTGCGCATCTTATAAACTTAGAATATGCAAAGAGTAGCAACCTGCATGGCGCAGTAAGAAGGGCACTTACACATGTTCGTGGCGCTTATGCATTAGCGGCAATGTCAGCAAGTGAGCCAGAGGTGCTGGTGGCTGCTCGCATAAGCTCACCATTGGTTATAGGCGTTGGAGAAGGTGAGTATATACTAGCCTCCGATGCAGCAGCCATAGTGCCATACACCAAGAGAGTAGTATATCTAGAAGATGGCGAAATCGCAGAAATCAGAGCAAACTCACTCAATGTAACAACGCTGAAAGATAAAAAGAGACACAAAAAGGAATGCGAGCTAGAATGGGATGTTGCCAAGGCTAAGCTGCAGGGTTACCCGCACTTTATGCTTAAGGAAATTTATGAGCAACCAACAAGTATTAAAGAGGCTGTACGCGGTAGAATGAATGCGAAAGAAGGTAGTGTAACCCTAGGAGGACTGGCCTCTGTAGCAGAAGAGTTGCGAGATATAGATAGAATAATTATAACTTCGTGTGGCACATCGTATCATGCAGGATTAGTAGGGGAGTACTTACTAGAGGAGTTGGCTGGGGTAGCTACAGAGGTAGAGTATGCATCCGAGTTTCGTTATCGTAATAGCCCCATAGGTAAGGGTACAGTAGTACTCGTAATCTCGCAGTCAGGAGAGACCGCGGATACTTTAGCTGCAATTCGTGAGGCAAAAAAGAAGGGCGCACTCACGTTAGGAATAGTCAATGCAGTAGGCTCTACAATATCTCGTGAGACTACCGCAGGAGTGTACAATCATGCTGGGCCGGAGGTGAGTGTGGCAAGCACAAAGGCATTTACCTCCCAAGTTTCTATTTTGGTGCTACTCGCCGTATTTTTAGGAAGACAGAGGAGTCTTAAGGCAGCTCGTGCCTCGGCACTGCTAGGTGCTCTTGAGAGTGTACCCAAGCTTATAGAGCAACTTCTGAAGAAAGAGAATGGTAATATTAAAAAGTTAGCTAAAAGGTACGCAAAGTATAACAATATGCTCTATATTGGGCGTAAATATCAATTCCCAATTGCGTTAGAAGGAGCACTAAAGATAAAAGAAATCGCATATATACATGCCGAAGGGTATGCCGCAGGCGAGATGAAGCATGGCCCAATAGCACTTATAGATAAAGATATGCCAACCATAGTACTCGCTCCGCGCGACAGTGTGTACGAGAAGACCTTAGCAGCTATAGAAGAGACAAGAGCACGAGGAGGCAAAGTGCTTGCAATTACAACAAAAGATGCCAAAGAGGTAATCAAACAAGCGGATGATTGCATAATTATACCTAAGACAGAAGAGGCTCTTATTCCACTCCTTAGCACTGTGGCGGTACAGCTATTGGCATATTATGCGGCAGTGGCACGCGGGCACGACGTAGACAAGCCACGTAACTTGGCAAAGTCTGTAACGGTTGAGTAATCTGAGTTTTAAGGTATTATCACGAGTATTATGAGTACAGAAGTTATTTTACAAAGAGTAATAGATACCGCGCTTGTCGTAGGTCCGAAGATTTTGCTCGCGCTTGTAGTTTTGGTTGCAGGATTATACGCTATTAAGTGGGTTGTTAAATTAGTAGATAAAGCTTTCGAAAGAGTAGACTTTGATCCATCTCTTGAGGGATTTATTATAAGTCTGGTATCTGTAGGTCTTAAAATTATTCTACTTATATCTGTTGCTGGGATGCTTGGCTTTCAGACTACATCGCTAGTAGCAATGCTTGGTGCAATGGCGTTTGCAGTTGGTATGGCACTACAGGGCAGCTTAGCCAACTTTGCAGGTGGTGTTCTTATACTCGTGTTTAAACCGTTTAAGGTTGGAGATTACATAGAGGCTCAGGGACACTCTGGTAAGGTCAAGGAGGTACAAATCTTCCAAACTACTCTTACAACTCCAGATAACAAAAAGATTATAATCCCAAATGGAGATCTGTCTAATGGCTCTATAATAAATTATTCCGCGATGGATAAGCGCAGAGTCAATCTAATATTTGGTATTGGGTACAACGACGACCTCAAGAAGGCAAAAGAAATATTAGCAAAGATAGTAAAGGCAGATAATCGTATATTGGCAGAGCCAGAGCCTCAGATAGTGGTTGGCAACTTGGGCGACAATGCAGTAGAGATATATTGTAGGGTATGGGTAAAGACGGATGATTATTGGGATGTGCACTTCAATATGACAGAGGAGGTTAAGCTTACATTTGACAAGGAGGGTATCAACTTCCCATTCCCTCAGCGTGATGTGCACATAATCAAGGAATGAA
>CAZWKW010000069.1:0-2524 GCA_964634115.1 uncultured Candidatus Saccharibacteria bacterium
ATTATCAAAGCGAAGATGCATGCACATTTATCCGTATAAGCACCCACAGCGAATTGTACGAATAACAATTACTGTGTACTATATACTCAATGCGCTACACAAAACTCTTCGGTAAACTCACAAAAAATGACGTGGCTATTGCTGGCGGCAAGGGAGCATCCCTCGGCGAGATGAGAAGCGCTGCTATTCCTGTGCCGCCCGGGTTTGTAATTCTTGCCGATACTTTTGATTTTTTTATAAAAGAGATAAATATTGCTCAGGAAATTCGCACGATATTAAATACCGTAGATACGGATGACGTGCATACAGTAGAGAAGGCAAGCGAGCTAATACAAGCGCTCATACTAAATGCAAAAATACCTACAGGTGTTACTAAAGAAATTCAACAAGAATTCAAAAAATTAGACTGTGGTCTTGTAGCGGTACGCTCTAGTGCAACTGCTGAGGATGGTGCAGAACATGCGTGGGCGGGGCAACTTGATAGCTTCTTAAATACTCAAAAAGACGATCTGCTCACAAATGTACGAAAATGTTGGGCTTCTCTCTATACTCCTCGTGCCATTTTCTATCGTTTTGAAAAAGGTTTACATACAACACATATCTCGGTTGCGGTTGTAGTACAAAAAATGGTTAAAAGTGAGAAAAGTGGCATCGCGTTTTCTGTACACCCGGTAACGCAAGACCCTAACCAGATGATTATAGAGGCCGGGTTTGGCTTGGGCGAGGCAATAGTCTCCGGTGCGATAACTCCGGACAGTTACGTGATAAGCAAAAAAGACTTGCCAGTGAGGGGTGAAACCCCTCACTGGAGTGCAATAATAGACATAAACGTAAATCAAAAAAGTCAGGTGCTTACAAAAAAGCAGATAATAAAGTTGGCGCAATTGGTAAAAAAAATAGAAGACCACTACGGTACACCACAAGACATAGAGTGGGCATTTCAGAATGGTAAATTTTATATTATACAAAGCCGCCCGATTACCACTCTTGCAACCACACAAACAACGGAGCAAAACAGAAACAAATCATTCCAAGTCTTTATAGACGACTTTCGAGCAACTCCATCTGTGGTACATAGCCTTAGTTATGTAATGGAGAATGGTATCAAGACCTACGTTGCAAATCCTCCGCGCACATTCTTTGATTTTGCTGATGGTAATGTTAAATGGGGAGCAGAGGTTATGCACTGCGAAGAGGTAGCCACCTCTATCGTTAATTCCTTAACAAAAGACCCAAACAGTTACAACAGTTTCAATACTTCGCTATTTAAAAGTATCGACACCCTCAAAGAAAAAGCAGGTGATATTTATAAATCCGACCGTGTCACATACTCACGCTCAGATCTATATAAACAATACACACGTCTCATGGATGCATATGCAGAGGTATATGCACGCGGTATGGTACCAACTCTTGCAGACTTACTTGTGCCACGCCTGAGCATAACAGTAAAAGAGCATCTCGCCCCATATACAGACGACGTGGACGGGATGTTTGTGTCTCTAACTACACCAGAGACACTCTCGACAGTAGCACGCGAAGAGATGAATCTATTACAATTAACTCTGAATAAAAATGTAACTGAGCAATCCAAAGCAGTCCTAGCACATGCTGATAGGTACTTTGCCACCTTCTTTGGCTATGAAGGGCCGCTGTATACTGCCGACACTGTGTGGAAGCGCATTACGGAAATGCGCAAAGATACTGCTCTTGCTGAAAAACGACTTGCTAAATTGGAAGAATACTCCAAGCACACAAAAGAGAACCGCCAAAAGATAGAACAAGACTTGGGTCTTCCTCAGCATGTTATGGATATATTGCGTATCACACGTGAATGGCTTGCCTCTAAAGAGGCGCGTAAAGACTCCTTCTTTAGCGCGTATGCTGCTATGGATCTCTTAATGGATGCAACTAGTAAAAAAACCAACACGATGAAAAAACTTCTAAAATTCTTAGTGCGTCCCGAAATGGAGCAATTCCTCCAAAATGAAATACTTCCGGATGATTTAGAAGCACGCTTAGAACGTATGGTAGTCACCTCGTCAGAAGATGGTGAGGTGCTGGTGCTCTCAGGAGAAGACGCAGCCAAATATATCGCGCGTAATGTATATACACCAGCTTTAACAGAGCACGAAGAAATAGCCGGACAAATCGCATTTAAAGGACGGGTAACTGGCATTGTAAAGATAGTTCAAACTATAGAAGACATAGATAAAATGCAAGAAGGCGATATACTCGTAAGCACAGCGACTAACCCAAATCTGCTACCAGCAATGCGCAAAGCTGCTGCATTTGTAACAAATGTTGGAGGCATTACTTGCCATGCGGCAATAATTTCTCGCGAATTAGGAATTCCATGTATAATAGGCACCAAGATTGCCACACAAGTACTAAAAGATGGTGATTTAGTGGAAGTAGATGCAAATGAAGGGGTAGTGAAGATTTTGAAGAAAGCGGGTAAATAAGAGCTTGTAAAGGAAATTAAATAGTGTTATAGTGTCCGCACTCTGCTTGGCAGAGCTGT
>CAZWKW010000070.1:0-2490 GCA_964634115.1 uncultured Candidatus Saccharibacteria bacterium
TGCAGTGTGCCGAAGCGGTGTTGCTCATCTATAATAACAAACGCAAGATTTTGGAACTTTACAGACTTTTGTATAAGAGAGTGAGTGCCAACAATTATTGGTATTTCGCCATTTTCTATCCACTTCAGTAGCTGTGTGCGAGAGATTTTGGTTGGTTTGTTCTTATCTGTCTTTGACGGGTATTTATAACAGCCACTAGATGTTATAAGGCCAATTTGTAGGGGATGCTTTTTAAAAAACTGTATAAAAGATTCAAACTGTTGCCGAGCAAGAATCTCAGTGGGTACCATGTACGCGGTTTGCAGATTGCCAGACTTTCTGTTTGGTGGGGTACTTGTAGCTACTGCATACACTGCTCCAGCAGCTACAGCAGTTTTGCCACTGCCTACGTCTCCCTCTAGCAGGCGTGACATCGGGTAAGGCTTGGTAAAGTCTGTAAGCACATCTTTAATGGCTTTGTCTTGTGCCTTGGTGAGGGTGTAGGGGAAGGTGCTTATAAACTCCTGCACTTTCTGCTCGGCTACTTGTACAGCAAGTGCATGCTTTTCTTGTAGAGCATGTTTATCGCGTTGCTTTGCAAGTTGAATGGTAAACACTTCGTCAAAGGCAAAGCGTTTACGTGCAGCGCGCGCGTCACGCTCATCTTTGGGTGTATGCACCCACACGAGTGCACTGGTGAGCGTAGGTAGGTTATATCTTTTTACAATAACTGGAGGAATTGGGTCGTGCATCTTGTCTAGGACGCCACTCTCTATAACTTCTTTTATTCTTATTTGAAACCAGCGACTGCTTATACCTTTACTCTCCGGGTATACCGGCAGAAGACCTGATGCATTAGAGTCAAATATATCTGGAAGGCTAGGCATTGCTTCTACTGTAGGGTTGGCAAAGTATAATTTACTTTTTCCGGTTGGTTTACCTGTAACTTTTACAAAGCGCGTGTGCTCAAACATGTTGGCTGCGTATACCTGGTTAAACCAGCGTATTTGTATTTTACCTGTAGTGTCTACCACATCAGCTTCTACGATGTATCTCTTAGTCTTCCAGTTCAGCTTTTTTTCTAGATTCTGCAGCTCACCATACACCGTTACAATTTCATCATTCTCTGTAATGTCTGCAATACTCCTAGCAGCACCCACGTCCTCATAGCGCGCAGGAAAGTGATGCAGAAGATCACGCAGAGTCCTAATCCCCAGCTTCTCTAGAGCCTTCTTTTGTGATGCTACAAGCCGAAAGTGCTCGGCAACTTCGTCATTTGGGTGAATTTCACTCATTACCTAATTTTAAAGCCTGTACTGATTTTCTGCTACTACTATTTTTTCTGCCACTCCAGTTTCGGTATCAAAAATCATGCAAGTTGCTACTCCAGTCTTCCAGCCCACAATTTCTCCTGGGTTTAAAAGTCGTGTGCCGTTTGGCAAAGTCTCGTCATGGTACCCATGGTCGTGACCATATATACACACATCGTATTTACCGCTCTCTGTAGCATTATGTGCTTGAATAGGGTAGTGGTTCATATAAAATTTAAGACTACCTACTTCTCCCTCCATAGTGTCTCCGTAATGTGTTATTTTATCTCGCTTACTTACTTTTATACGCCATCCTTCTTTTTCTCCCTCGTTGTTGCCCCAGACTATGTGTATTTCACCATTAAATTTATCAAGTAAAGAAATCCCAGCTGGAGTTACAAAATCTCCAGCATGCAGCATCACCTCGCAGCCCTGCTCGTTGCCAATAGAAATTGTCGCTTCCAAATTTTTCCAATTATCGTGACTGTCTGATGTAATAAGAACTTTCATATGTTATAGTATCCCAATATTAACATGTTAGATTACACTTATTAAGTATAGTTATGCGAATTTCTCTGACACAAGTTATATTTGCTATTGCCGTGTTTGCCTCACGTTTCGGTATCTTACCACCCAATGTATCGCCACTCGGCTCATTTGGCTTCTTTGGTAAGTCTTTACCATTATACTTCGGTACAATTTTCCTTTTTGATTTCTTTTTCGGTGGTCTTTATAGTGGTTTTATTTTTACTTACATGGGATTCTTGGGCTATTACTTATTTGGTTTACTCGCTAAGAACAAGCTAGGTAGGCAGATTATGCTTTTACCTGTTGCATCCTTCTTCTTCTTTCTTATTTCTAACTTTGGCTCATTCTTGGCGATGTATCCGCCCACCTTTGCGGGGCTGATAAGTGCTTACACGTTGGCTTTACCATTTTATGGTAACACGATGCTTGGGGACTTAATGTTTGGTTATAGTTTTATAGCTATATACCAAGCTATAAAGGTGTGGAAGCCGACGTGGCTTACAGCTGGAAAAGTAACATAAATATGCTATCGTAGGCCTACCTGTCGGTAGGCAGGTATATGGAGGAGTGACGGAGAATGGTATTCCCCCACCTTGCTAAGGTGTTGCGCTCACGCGTGTGCAGGTTCGATTCCTGTCTCCTCCGCCTTCGCTCGCAGAAGCAGCGAGCTACG
>CAZWKW010000071.1:0-2458 GCA_964634115.1 uncultured Candidatus Saccharibacteria bacterium
TGATACAATCTGTAGAATGAATCCCGTTAGAAATCCAGTAACAAATGCAAGTATCATTTCGGGATTGTTATGAAGAATTATTAAATAAATTTCTAACGGGATGAAATTATCACAAGAGCTACAAGATAGGGGATTTATTAAGCAATTCTCTGGAGAGTCACTAGAAGAGATACTAGATGGCGAGAAGAGGACTGTATATCTTGGTGTAGATCCTACTGCAGACTCTATACACATAGGTAACCTTACGGTGTACATGCTTATGCGCCGCCTTGCCGATGCGGGGCATAAGATTATCTTGCTCGTTGGTGGCGGCACTGGTCTCTTAGGTGACCCAAAAGAGACTGAAGAACGACAACTCTCAGATCCAAACAAAGTTGCCAAAAGGGCAGAAAAACTTAAAAATCAAGTATCAAATCTTTTGGATACAAATGTAACAGTTGTAAATAATGCTGATTGGTTAAAGAACTTAGGGCTTATAGAGTTTATGCGTGATATTGGCAAGCACTTTACCATAAACCAAATGATCAAGAGGGAGATTATAGCTAAGCGCCTCGCCGACGAGAACCCAATATCGTATACAGAATTTGCCTATGCACCGATGCAAGGTTATGACTTCTTACACCTGTTTAAAAATTATAATTGCGAGGTGCAAGTCGGTGGTAGCGACCAGTGGGGCAATATAATGTCTGGAGTAGAATTGATAAGAAGGAAAGAAGGGGTAACCGCATACGCATTAACTGCTCCATTAATAACAGACAAATCAACAGGAAAGAAATTTGGCAAGAGCGAAGGCAATGCCGTGTGGCTAGATACTAACATGACAAGCACATACCAATTTTACCAATTTTGGCTTAATGTGGATGATGCCGATGTAATTGATAGGCTTAAAATTTTTACACTTCTACCACTTGAGGATATAGTAAAATTGGAAGAAGAGGTAAAAGCAAACCCTAGTGCGCGCGCAGCTCAAAAAACATTGGCTTACGAAGTTACAAAGTTTGTACACGGTGATACTGCCGCAAAAAATGCTCAAGGAGTGTCAGAAATACTTTTTGGTGGCAAAGAGCTGGAAGAAATTACACAAGAAGAAGTAGAAATACTAAAAGCAGAAGCACCAACAGCACAGGTAGCTCCAGACACAAATATTATAGACGTACTTGTAACTTCTGCACTTGCCAGCTCTAAGGGTGAGGCGCGCAAACTGGTAGAAGGTGGTGGAGTATCTGTAAATAATACAAAAGTAGAAGATGAGGAATACGCTCTAACAAAAGAAGATTTCGTAAACAATATTGCACTCCTAAGAAAGGGAAAAAAGAACTTGTGCGTCCTATTGCACGGGTAACAGATTTACATATAATAGAGCCTTATGGGAAAAGATTATTACAATATTTTAGGTGTTAATAAAAGTGCTACCGATGACGAGGTTAAGAAGGCCTTTCGCAAGCAAGCACAAAAATTTCACCCCGACAAAAAGAGTGGCGACGAGGCAAAGTTTAAAGAGGTCTCTGAGGCATATGCTGTACTAGGAGATAAAAAGAAGCGTGCAGAGTACGATGCCTACGGGCACACATTCGCAGGTGCGGGAGGCGCTAGTGCTGGAGCAGAGCAGCAAGGAGGCTTTGGAGGCTTCGACTTCTCTGGGTTCCAGCAGGGGTTTGGCCAACAGGGTGGGGTAGAGTTTGACTTCGGAGATATGTTTGGTGACTTCTTTGGTGGTGGTAGAGGGCAAGCCAGACAGCGACGTGGTCGCGACATATCTATAGATATAGAGATAGATTTTACAGAGTCAGCCTTTGGCGTAACTCGCAAGGTGCTACTTACAAAAAGTAGCATATGCAGCGAATGCGATGGAACAGGAGCAAAGAATAAAAGTGACTTAATAACTTGCACATCTTGCAACGGCAAGGGGCAAGTGCACGAGACTAAGCGCACAATGTTGGGACAATTTACCACAGTGCGAGAGTGCTATGCATGTAAGGGGACAGGCAAAATACCAAAAGAGCCTTGTAAAAAGTGTCGTGGGGAGTCTATAGTAAAAGAGCAAAGCGAGATCGAAATTAAAATCCCAGCAGGCATAAGTAATGGAGAGATGGTGCGCCTCGCTGGACAGGGAGAGGCTGTGCAAGGTGGAGTACCAGGGGACCTATATGTAAAGGTGCATGTGCGTCCGCATAAGGTCTTTACTCGTGAGGGAGAGAATCTCCGTATGACATTAAAGGTAAAGCTTACAGATGCAATCTTGGGTGCAACATATACAATACCATCTCTACACAAGGAGATAGACCTTAAGGTACCGGCAGGAGTGCACCATGGAGAGGTACTACGAGTGCGTGGCAAGGGAATAGAGAGAGATGGCTACGCAGGGGATATCTTGGTAACCATAAATATAGAAATCCCAAAGAAGCTCTCAAGAAAGGCTAAGAAGCTCATACAAGAACTAAGAGAAGAGGGAGTTTAA
>CAZWKW010000072.1:0-2438 GCA_964634115.1 uncultured Candidatus Saccharibacteria bacterium
TGTACCAATCTTTTGCTTTCTTTTTTTCTTTCATATACATTATTATTACGAATTACTTGAGAAGCTTAATTTCTCTCTTAAGAATTAGATCTGCATATGTCTGTGCTGCCTCTAGCGTACTTGCCCCGTAAAGCCTATGTTCTAGAGCCCTCTTGGTGGTGCGCATGAGGTACACTCGTTGCACAGTACCAGCCAACTCCGGAGCAGAATATGTGCGCGTCCACTTACCCTTAAACTTATACTGCCCGACATCTGACAACTCTACATATTCTCCACTCTCAAAAAATATTATATACCTATCATTAGCGTTTGCGCTACCTTTTACTGAGGCCTCTAAACTAACAGTAAGCGGCAAGGCACCACTCTTGGGCGCGATGCTGAGCTCTTGCTCTGTAAATTGTATGTCGTCGTAGATAATAAACCAATTGGAGTACGCCTTGTTACTCTCCTCTCCTACCATAACTACACGATACTGCTTACCAAAGGTTATATCGCTCTTTTTTATACAGTTCTCTATGTCTGGCTTAATAGATGAGGAGCAAAGTGGAGGCAAAGTAAACTCAACTTGCTTGCTTGCACCAGCATTTATCTCCCCTAGAGTTGTGAGCCTTTTGCCCCGTTTATTCTCTATCCAAGTATCTATAACATGTTTACCATTTTTAAAGCTCTTATTCTTCTTTATACTCCAAGAGAGTACTGCTGGCTCGGCTATTGCAGTATTGGTAGTCATGTTTAAAGATGACTTGTTAACACGTACATTTTGAATTTTAAAAGCATAGGTTGCCGGCTCTACGGCAAGGGTACTCAAGATACGCTCGTAGAGCTTTACAAACTCCCAGCTACGAGCTGGAGGTACTGTACCAAACGCAACTCTAAATGAGCGTGGCACTGTTTGTGGAGTGTATGCAACTAGTGTAGTAGTACCAGCTTGTACAGCCTCCTTCCTAGTGTAGTCTGCCTCACCAAGTGTGGTGGTGGTAGCATTGCCGAATCTGCCCCTGCTCTCCAAATTGATATTCTCTTGGTAAAAAGACAAGCTGTAAACGAATCCGTCTACCTCGTGCATGAGTATGTTTACTCGTGGATCTGTGTCATTCATTACCCAACCATCTGGATATCGTAATGTGTAAGCACCGGCTCCATCAAAATTAGTTGGAGTGTAGAAAATCTTCCAACTACTCACATCAATCTCATCTTCTTCTGCCGTGCCCTCCATAGCCTCTGGCGAAGGATGGGTAGTGGTTGCGATTGGCTCTGCCCTTTCTCTAGCTATGGCTTGCACCGGAGGTGGCAACTCTGTAAATAAGCCCTCTATACTACCGATTGCTGAGGCAGCCATTTTATTAACATAGCCACTTGGGGTATCTTCGCTAAATACTATAAAAAATGTGGCATAGGTAAATCCAGCAGTTAAAATAGCAAGGGTTATTATTGCCTTGTTCATCCTATAAGAATACCACCCCTACAAAAAATTCAAAGACCTGGGTGTTGTTTATCTATCTTGCCAATCTTTGACTGCAACGAGTAGCGGTGTAGCGAGGAAGATGCTGGAGTACGTACCAGCAAGGACTCCTGCTATAAGTACAAGAGCAAAGTGTGCAGTAACAGGCGCACCAAGGAAGAAGAGGGCCGCGAGTACTGCGAGAGTGGTAAGTGATGTATTGATACTTCTTACATATGTTTGGTTAAGCGAGCGTCCGACTGTCTCTTCAAAATCTTCTTTTTTATTGTTTTCTGCGTTCTCGCGCAAATTTTCTCGTACTCTGTCAAATACAACTATGGTATCGTTAACAGAGTAGCCAAGAATAGCAAGTAGTGCCATAACAAATAACACTCCAACCTCTGCTCCTGCAAAGTAACCAAGTATGGCAAAGATGCCTACGGGCACTATAATGTCGTGCATGAGTGCAATAATTGCTATGACACCGTACTTCCAGCTCTTTACTGGCTCGGAGACCCCCCTAAACACAAAAGCAATAAACAATACTATTGCAAGTGCTACAAGTAATATTGCCAGCCATGCCTTAGTACGTAGCTCCTTGCCAATAGTGGGACCTATCTCGTTAAAGCGCTCTATATGTGCATTTGTACTACTTAGTACTTCGACTACTAAGTTTTTTTGATTATTGTTTAGTATGCCTGTGCGAAGGATGTATGCACTCTCTCCTGCCTCTCGGAGCGAATAGTCTCCTATATTTAGTGGATCTAACTTTTGCACAAGCTCACTCTTGGCTACGCGCTGTCCTTCGTAGGTAAACTCAGTGAGAGTACCACCAGTAAAGTCTATGCCAAACTTAAGCCCAAAGATGGCAACTACAGCTATGGAAAGTGCCACGACGATGCCGCTGATGGTGAAAAATATTTTTCTATATTTTATAACTAACATAATTAATTTTTGATTCCTGTACCGAATAAGAATTTTACTAGTCCACTATTTT
>CAZWKW010000073.1:0-2244 GCA_964634115.1 uncultured Candidatus Saccharibacteria bacterium
CCTTCCATCATTAGTTTGCCACACATTTTACATAAATTACCTGTAGGACGTGCCTTTGTAATATTTTTACAATCTGGGTAGTTACTACAACTATAAAATGCCCCAAAGCGTCCATGACGCTCTATCATTTCTCCATCTTTGCACTCCGTACATTTTACTCCCGTACTATTTAATGTGTCGTCTTGTTTTATATATTTACACTTTGGATAGTTGTTACAAGATATAAAGAGTCCGTAACGCCCCTCACGTTGCACTAGTTGGCCTGGTAAGTTTTTAGAATTTTTACGTACTTTTTTGTCTCCACATTTTGGACACTTCTCTCCTATCTCTTTTGGCGGTTCTATTTCTGCTCCGTTTGCCTTACGTGCGCCACTGCAGTCTGGGAATTTTGCACAGCTCATAAAGCGTCCATTTTTAGAAAGCTTGTACACCATTGGTCCGCCACATTCCGGGCATTTAAATTCATCCGGTGCATCGCCTATATTTGTAAGTTTTGGTATATCTTCTTTAGAGTGTACGTCACTTAAGAATGGGGTATAGAAATCTTTCAATGTCTTTGTATATTCTCGTTTACCTGTTGCTATCTCATCAAGCTCATCTTCCATCTCTGCAGTAAACGTATCGTTAATATATTTTGCAAAGTGCTCTTCGAGGAAACTGCTCACAACGTCTCCTGTGTCTGTAGGGATCAGTGTTCTGCCTTCTTTCTCTACGTAGCCACGTTGGTTGATTGTGCGCATTATACTGGCATAGGTGGACGGGCGACCAATACCGCGTTTCTCTAGCTCTTTAATAAGCCCCGCTTCTGTGTACCTGCCTGGTGGCTGAGTTTGTTTAGCCTCGGCGTGTAATTCGCTCACATTCAGCGTGTCACCCTTCATAACTTTCGGCACTTCAGTATCTTCACCACGTGCTGCCGGGTCAGCCTTGAGCCAACCTTCAAAAATTACACGAGAGCCACGCACAGCGAAGTCCGGTATTGATCTACTCTCAATATTGACAAGCACCTTCATGCGTTTAATTTTTGCATCAGCCATTTGACTGGCTACTGCGCGTGCCCATATTAGTTTGTAGAGTTTTTTTTGTTCGTCAGTGCGACCGGCAATCATTTTACTTACGTCAGAAGGTCGGATAGCCTCATGTGCCTCTTGGGCACTTTTGCTTTTGGTTTTAAATATACGAGGTTGCACGTACTCCTTACCATACTCGCTCTCTACTGTGTGTAGTATCTGCCCGAGTGCAGTCTTAGAGAGGGAAGTGGAGTCTGTACGCATATATGTAATGAGCCCCGCCTCGTAGAGTTTTTGCGCTATGCGCATGGTGTTGCTTGGTGAGTATCCCAGGCGAGTGCTTGCGGTTTGTTGGAGTGTACTGGTGGTAAATGGTGCTCGCGGACTTCTCTTTGCTTGTGTTTCCTTCACATCTGCTACACTCCAGCTCTCGCTTTTGCCAAGTTTTAAAATTCTTTCTACTTCTTTCTCTTCACGTGGCTCTTCTGTACAAACAATTTCAAACAGTGAGGCCTCGCCTCGCTGTTGCGCGTTGGCGGTGAGTGTCCAGAAGTCTTCCGGTACAAATGCGCGTATCTCTCGCTCGCGCTCCATAATTATACGGAGTGCCGGAGATTGCACACGCCCTGCAGAAAGTCCATAGCGCACTTTTTTCCAAATTAATCCTGATAAGTCATATCCAACAAGCCTGTCTAGTACGCGACGAGCCTCTTGTGCTTTGCGCATGTTCTGGTCTATCTCTTTAGGGTGTTTGAAGGCTTCTTGTACGGCTTCTTTGGTAATCTCTTGGTAGATTACGCGTTTTGGGTTCTTGAGTTGCAGTATCTCTGCCAAGTGCCAGGCTATGGCCTCTCCCTCGCGGTCGGGGTCAGTTGCGAGTATTACCTCGTCAGATTTTTTAGAAAGCCTCTTTAAATCAGCTATTACTTTTTCTTTGCCCGCACTTACCTCATAGTGTGGCACAAATCCCGCGTCTATATCTATCGCTTTTTTATTACTCTTAGGCAGGTCTCGTACATGCCCTACACTGGCGCGCACGGTAAAGTCCTTGCCGAGGTACTTCTCGATAGTCTTTGCCTTTGCCGGACTCTCTACAATCACTAATTTCATCCCGTTAGAAATTATTCTGATAATCTATATATTGGTTACTGCAACCCATTTTGTATCCCATTTACGTATTTCCAACGGGATTCATAACTGCCTAGCATTACATACTTATTTAAAAAACGCAAAA
>CAZWKW010000074.1:0-2128 GCA_964634115.1 uncultured Candidatus Saccharibacteria bacterium
AATAAGTTATGGAATATTACACGTTTTATACTCACCGAAACTGAGGAGTTATTGCCAAAAGACAAGCCTGCCATTGCAGAAGCAGATAAAATATTATTGGAAGACTTACAGAAGGTCTCAGCAGATATTACGGATGATTTAAAGAGCTACAGATACCACCTTGCTAGCGAGAAGGTGTACCACTACATCTGGCACGAACTGGCAGATAGAATACTCGAGGAGAGTAAAACAGTCTTTGCAGATGGCACAGATGGAGAGAAAGCTTCTCGGGCTTGGACTCTCTACGAGATTCTAACAACATCTCTCAAGCTACTCCACCCATTTATGCCATTTGTTACCGAGGAAATTTGGCAAGAACTACCTAAAAAAGAATGTGATATACTTATGGTGGCAAACTGGCCTACCTGCCGAATAGACAGGGCAATAAAATAAATGGACATTCAAACTATAACTTATGCGATACTCGGTGGGATACTTCCTGCAGTACTTTGGGTATGGTTTTGGAATCGCGAAGACAAGCTCCACCCAGAGCCTAAGAGCCTTATCATCATCACATTCTTAGCTGGTATGGTAGTAGTAGCAATAGTAATACCGATAGAAAAGATGGCACTGGCACTACTTGTGCAAACAAATCTTGTGGTTATGGCATGGGCTGCGATAGAGGAGGTGGTAAAATTTGCAGTAGCGTACTTTGTAGTCCTGTATAGGAAAGAGGTAGACGAGCCAATAGATTACATAATATACATGCTCACCATAGCCCTTGGATTTGCCGCAGCAGAGAATACTCTCTTTCTTATAGATCCTATATCTAATAGTGGTATGTTAGATAGTATACTTACTGGCAACTTCAGATTTCTCGGGGCAACCCTTCTGCATGTATTAGCATCCTCTGTAATTGGCGTTGCTATGGCACTCGCATTTTACAAAAGCAAAGCTACAAAAATATTTGCTGCCACGACAGGAGTTATCCTAGCCGTGGCTTTGCATGGAGCGTTTAATTTCTTTATACTTGAGAGCGAGGGTGGCAACTTGCTACATGTATTTGCATTTGTTTGGATAGGATTAATCTTCCTACTGCTCGCCTTTGAAAAAGTTAAAAGATTACGTAAATATAAATAATATTATGTCAAAAATACCATTTCTAGACAGACTTACAGGCGCACTTGCCGCAGATGATTATGATGACCTGTTCGAAGATAACAACAGAAATAACTCAAAAGCTACCGATAACGACGAATTACGTGTTAAGCAATACGACTCGGATGTAGAACCTATCGAGAATGAGGATGAGACCAATAACCTACCAGAGACAGATACAAGAGAGGGTGAGCTCTCGGTAGATGTTTACCAAACTGCAGACGAAATTGTAGTACGTGCATTGGTAGCTGGTGTAACTCCTACCAACTTGGACATCTCTCTTACTCGCGACATGATAACAATAAAAGGAACTAGAGAAGAGAATGTAGAAACTGAAGAGGACAACTACTTCTACCAAGAGCTCTACTGGGGCTCGTTTACGCGTACAATACTACTACCTGAGGAGGTAGAGGTAGACGAAGCAACAGCCAACGAAAATCATGGAATATTGATAATACGCCTACCTAAGATTAATAAGGCACGCAAAACTAAACTAAAGGTAAAAAGTAGATAACTTATAGATAGATTATATGGCCAGTTCTCGCTTTTCTTTTTCTACAACACCTCTCCATTCGCTAATACTACCCGTTACAAAGGCATGCTTTTTCTCCGAATAGTTTTTATACAAGATTTCTACCCAATCTGGATCTTCTTTAAATAATTTTAGTACTGGCCTAAGAGGTGCCTCTTTAGTGCGCGCGAATACCTCTGCAAATTCCCTCTTCTGTATATCTTTAAGCTCAGAGGCTTCTATAAGCTCCTGTATTTGTTGATATATATTTTGTTCTTCCATAGGTTACCTGCTTACAGCAAGGGTTGTCATAAGCTGCAAGGCGCTTACTACGTCTACCTCGGTACAACTGGCGAGTGTTTCGTCTTCTATTACCTGCGCTTCGTTAATATTCATAGAGTTTAAAATTGATGCAAATGAAAATTGGATAGCCATGGTTTTAATAAGCTAAAGAGCTTTTAAAACCTCCTTCAACATCTA
>CAZWKW010000075.1:0-2076 GCA_964634115.1 uncultured Candidatus Saccharibacteria bacterium
ATAGCGGCATGGAAAAAACTAAGGTGGCTATACTAGGAGCTGGAATATTTGGGCAGGCTATTGCACACCTACTTGTGCGCGCCGGTAAATGCGATATAAAGCAGTGGGACAAAGACCCTACAAAAAATAAAAATGAGAAAAACATAGAGGATGTACTTAAGTCTGCACGAGTTATCTTTTTGTGTGTGCCAACATTTGCCTTACCAGAAGTGCTACAAAATATGCAAAAATTTGCCCCAGATAATTCTATTGCTGTAATAATCTCTAAAGGAATAATAATCAACGAAGCTGGAGAAGCGCGCTTTGGTGCGGAGCTTGCAGTGGACATGTTGGGTACCGAGCGCAGTGCCTCGCTTGGTGGACCAATGCTTGCACAAGAAATATTAGACAACTTACCTACCAGTGCCACTATTGGATGCACAGGAGATACTTTCGCTAAATTAGAGCCGATACTCATGAGTGATATTTTTACCGTCAGGCACACCTGTGATCCTGTTGGAGTATCTATAGTTGGTGTCTTAAAAAATGTTTACGCTATAGGACTTGGAATGGCGTCGGCACTAGAGCTTGGTGCTAATTTTGTCGGAACATTTACAGAGTACGCACAAGAAGAGATGCAAGAAGTGTTACGCAAACTTAACTTCTCACACAAAATTGCACGTAGTGCAGCCGGTATAGGAGACTTGGTGGCAACAGGCATAAGTGCAAAGTCCAGCAATTATACTTTCGGTATAGAATTGGTAAACAAAGGCGACTCCGACATGTATTGCGAAGGAAATGCATCTTTAGATGCTCTACGAAGGCGTCTTGGTGGATTTGATGATTTTAATCTGCTGCAAGCTATAAGCAGAATAATTACCGAGCAAGCACCGGTTAAAGAGACACTTACGAGAGTGTTTCTGTCTCCACATCTTTAATGGCAGCTTCGACTAGTGCTTCCGCATCATAGGTCTTTTCTGCTTCTAGTACCTCTTCCATCTTTGCTTTCGTCTCTGGTTTATCTGGTACAAACATACTACACATATCATCGTGTGGCTTTACAGAGATATCGTGAGTACCGATTTTACATGCGAGATCTATAATCTCTACCTTGTTAAGACCAGAGAGAGGCTGCAGCACAGGTAGTGTGGTTGCAGCACCAATGGCTCCCAAGTTCTCTAAAGTCTGAGAGGCTACTTGCCCTACAGACTCTCCTGTAATTATTGCTTTGGCTTTGTACTTTACTGCAACTTGCTCTGCCACGCACATCATTAGCCTACGCAATAATATTATACGTAATTTAGCTGGTGCACTCTTGGCAATAGCTTGCATTGCAGGCACTATTGGTACAAGCACGAGCTCTACCTTACCAGCGTAGCCCGACAATACTCGTGCTATATCTCGCACTTTCTTCACAGACTCTGGGCTTGTCTTAGGAAGACCGTGGAAGTGCACACAAATTGGCCGTACCCCTCTCTTAATAAGTTGGTATGTTGCCACCGGAGAATCAAAACCACCAGAGAGGAGTGCAATAGCGCGCCCAGAGGAGCCAACAGGTAAGCCACCTATACCCTTTTGCTTGATGTACACAACTACTGTCTTATGTAGCACCTCCACTACAATCTCTACATCAGGATTTTTTAAGTTTACACTCTTCTCCCTATTAAAATGTTCAAAGACTACTTCACCCACCTCTCGCTCTATCTCATTAGAATTTTTCTTAAAATTTTTGTCTACACGTCGTGCGCTAATTCTAAATGAGTCAAACTCTCTCTCCTCTGCAATATGCACTGCCACCCCCCCAATCTCACCAATGGTCAAAGAGGGTCTTTGACCTTCTCGCAGAATTTCGAAACCTAAACCAAATGTCGCAACACCTGGTGTATTACTTAGTACTTCGACTACTAAGTTTGCGTTGTCTGATGTTACGTTTTTAATAAAAATCCTCCCCCAGCCATTACGCACTTTTAGAACGTTACTGGGTAAAGTTCTAATTAATTTGTTTTTAATATTATCTACCAGTGCCCTCTCGAAAAATGCTCTGTTATTACCCTTTAGAGCTATTTCATCATAGTGTACTATCGCTATCTTTTTCAT
>CAZWKW010000076.1:0-2014 GCA_964634115.1 uncultured Candidatus Saccharibacteria bacterium
TTACCACCCCTTCACCTCCACTGCCTTAGCAGCCGCGGATTGCTCGGCCTCTTGTTTGCTCTTACCACTGCCGAGCGCTATTTGTTCGTCATTTAAAAATACTGCAACTACAAACTTCTTATCATGGTCGGGGCCACTCTCCTCCACTGTCTTATAATTAGGAGTAACACCCACATGCTCCTGCGCCTCCTCTTGAAACCGGCTCTTAGCATCTTGCCACAACCTATTCTCTACCACACTCTCTATTTTATCGTATAGCATTACAGAGATAAATCTCTCTGTTACCTCGTAACCCTTGTCTAGATAAAGTGCACCCAAGAGCGCCTCGAAGCTGTTGGCTAAAATGTAATGTCGCGCACGCCCAGTGTCTTTACTCTCACCACGTGAGAGCCGTAAGTAATCGTTTATACCCAACTCTACGGCTGCCGCATTTATACTCTCTGTATTTACTAGAGCGGCGCGATACGCTGTGAGCTCGCCCTCTGGCTTCTCTGGATACTTTTTAAATAGAAAATCTGTAACAGCAAGCTCTAGCACCGCATCGCCTAAGAATTCTAAGCGTTCGTTGTGCTCTACTCCCTCACCCCTGTTCTCATTTACCCACGAGCGATGTGTAAAGGCAGTCTTAAGCAAGCTCTTGTTGGTGAACTTTATACCTATCTTCTCTTCAAATTCTGTAAAATCTTTCATAATTATTAATTATTATTCTTTATTCTACTTACTGGCCAATATATTAACCGCCTTGGTAATTATTGGTAGTACATCATCATAAAAGTTGAGGTCTACTATATCTATCATCTTAAACCACTGCGCATCGTCTAGTCCGCCCTCTTTTTTTAATTTCAGATCCTCGTACGGTGCCTCTGCAAGATAGTAGACTGCATGTCTGCGCTTTTTACCATCATCAGGTGTAGATGCTCCGTACTCATTCTCTCCTAGCTCATCTGACACCTTTACAGTTAAGCCTATCTCTTCCTTTACCTTACGCGCTACTGCATCTTTTCTGTCTTCGCCTTCTAGTAGCTGCCCTTTGGGGAGCGTCCAATGGCCAAAGACGTCATGTACAAGAGCCACGTACATATTACCAGCATCTTGTGCATACACCACCGCTCCAATTAATTCTTCCCTAAGCTCAGCCTTCGGCTGAGCCGGACGAGCATCTGACTTTTTGTCAGATGCTTTAGCCTCCACATTTTCTTCCTCTCCCAACTCCTTATACACTGCCCCTAGTACTCCATTTACAAATCTACCACTAGACTCTCCGCCAAACTCCTTGGCAAGCTCTATTGCCTCATTTATTGCTACCTTTGGTGGCACTTGCTCCGGATCACTAAAGAGAAGCTCCGCTAGCCCGATACGTAATATATTACGGTCTACTACTGCAATTTTATCTAATGGCCACTCTGGTGCAGCCTTTTCTATAATCTTATTTAAATCATCTTGCTTGGCGAGCACCAAGTCGAATAGTTGCTTCATAAAGGCAAAAATAGCTTGCTCTGGGGCAAACTCAGAGATATTACGCATAAGTGCATCCTCAGGCTTCTCAGAGTTATCTGTATCAGAATCTACCTCAAAGAGGGATTGTAATACTACACTGCGAGCTAAATGACGATTTGCCATAATGAAAGAACAATTATTATTAAGTGCTAATGCACCAATTGTAAACTATTTTTAGATTTTTGTCTTCTTCTTGGCTGTGGGTTTCTTTTCAGTAGAACTACCTTTGGTAGTTCTAGTCTTTACCTCTTTCTGTTTTGGCATCTTCTCCTCCTTAGTATCTGCCTCATCTGGGGTCATACCCATTTTTTCTTCGCGCTTCTTTAGCTTTTTCTCCAACTTTGCTGTAACGTCTACAACCACGCGACCACGATAATTACCACACTCTGGGCACATACGATGGCGCAAGTGAGGAGCCTCGCAGTTGGCACACTTAGAGAGCCTCGGGCCTTTAAGTCCGTGGTGACTGCGTCTATTATTACGATGTGAGCGCGTAACGCGCATTCTTACTACCATA
>CAZWKW010000077.1:0-2004 GCA_964634115.1 uncultured Candidatus Saccharibacteria bacterium
ATTATGAGTAACGAAGTACAATTCGACGAGCCAACATATGGCAATCAAATGCCAATACGTCAGCGAGACTCTTTACCTACTCGCTTAGTACTTAAGATGGGAGTAAAAAGAGAGCAAGTACCCATTGTACTTATCGGTGTTGCAGTAGCAGCCACTCTTGTGATGTTGTTTGTAGGGTTTGGAGGTAATGCTGATAAAGACCAACTTATAGATGAGACTGGCCTTACACCCGAAGAAAATATATTGTTGGAGCAGTAAGATTAACTGATGTTAAGGTTTATATGAATATTAGATTAGATATACATAGCCGTGGATTTACTTTAATAGAGCTTTTGGTGGTTATTGCTATCATAGGCATGTTATCTTCTGTTGTGCTTGCGTCTCTTAACTCAGCACGAGGCAAGGCACGAGATGCTAGGCGTGTTGCAGATGTAAAACAAATGATGCTTGCCTTAGAATTATACAGAGATGATAATAACGGTGCGTGTCCTGACACCGGATGGCAATCAAGTAATGATGCTAGCGGGAATACTTCAGGTGGTAATAGTTGGGCTATAACTCAAGCAGCGATGTCTTCCTATATACCCAGTCTTCCGCATGATCCTAAGGAGGGTACTGCCACAGCAACAACTGGTGGTTATGCGTACTCTATTCATTGTTGGAGTACGGGTGAGTATATGATTGTATTTAATATTGAAAATGCAGCAACACGCACAAAACTAGAAGCAAGCGATGGATATACTTATTCCGGTGGTTCTTTTTTTGATTATGGGACTGCTATAGTATGGGGTACTAGATGAGTATAGGCTATACTATTTTCTCTATTTTATAACCCTCAGGTGCGGTACGTAACAGCTCTTCAATCTTACCTCTTGTTAGTAATCCGGTTTGTGCCCCTACGTGTTGCACTACATTCATAGAGTTAATTGGTCCGCGCTCTAGTGCATCTGGCAGGCTCATGCCTAGGGCAAGCATGGCGGTAATAGTGGAGCTAAATGCATCACCAGCTCCAGTGCGGTCTACCGGAGGTGCGGGGTCTGGGTACATTGGCATATGGTATATATTTTTACCGTCTCCAGCATATGCGCCGCGAGGGCCGTCTGTAATGAGCGCAATCTTTGGGCCGTACTGCCGCATTGCCTCTACGAGCTCTCGCACGTCATTGCTTGGGTTCTGTAATATCCGTTGTGCCTCTTCTTTATTGCAGAAGAAGATTTCGCTAGTTTTGTATACATCTTGTATTTTGCCCTCAGCACTTAGCTTGATTTGGAAGGTGCCAGGTTGAAAGGCAAGCTTTATATTGTTTGCCTCACAATACTCTGCTAGCTCGTGATGATAATATTCTCCATGCTCGCCAACACTAGAGAAGTAAATCCACTTTGGTTGAGTATCAAACTGTGGAATCTGGTAAGGCCATTTTTGGTGTTTGATTAAGATAGTTCGCTCTGGCCCATGACGAAGTACAAAGTGGTAGTGCGTAGGTAAGTCTGTGTGCTTGTGTACAAATAATGTATCCACGCCGTCCTCCTTCCATATATCTAGGGCGGCATTACCATTATCGTCCTCGCCAATGTCGGTAGAGAGCGCAGTCTTAAGCCCAAGGCGTGCTGCACTTACAGCGGCGTTACCGGCGTTACCTACACCGTGCACTATGTTCACCTTCTCATATTCTATTTTGTCGCCAAAATTTACACAGAGTTTCTGCACTCCGCCATCGTTCCACACATTTGCATTTTTGAGTTCTATAAAGGCGTCTGTGGTTACATCGCCAATTGCTACGAAGTCGTATTGTTCCATATAGCACAGTCTAACATGCACAGATATAAAAATATGTTAGTATTTGTGCATAAATAATTATGTCTAATGAAATGAAAAACAACGCATACGCAACGTCCGGGGTAGACACTGCCGCCGGAGAGAGAGCTGTAGACTTAATAAAAGGGCATGTAGAAAAGACTTTTAAAAATTGGAGCGGTAAGGTATTAGGTGGTGTGGGTGGCTTTG
>CAZWKW010000078.1:0-1949 GCA_964634115.1 uncultured Candidatus Saccharibacteria bacterium
CCTTAAGGAGAGCTGGCATGGTACACCACCAGTTAGGATAAACTACTACAAAATGGTCTGCCCAGTTTATATTTTCTTGAACGAGCTTTAAGTCGGGCTCCAACTCTTGAATTTCTTTGTAGCCCTTATGTAGAATCGGATCAAATTTAAGTTCGCCGAGGTTTAACCTACGTACATTGTGGCCAGTCTCACTCGCAGCTTTTTCGTAAGTATCGGCAACTTTACCAGAAAATGTATCGGTATCCGGATTTCCTAAAAGTATAAAGATATTTTTATTTTGCATAGACTAGTGCGCAGAAAAGAACTCGTAAAAGTAGAAGACAATAATGGCAATAGCGCAGAGTGCTGTGGTTATTGTTAAGATATGAATTAGCCTGTTCTCTTGCGGAAGGCGAATCTTTATAACAGGAAGCAGTGTACCAAGTGCAAAGAATCCAGCAAAAGAAAGGACTCCTTTACCTATCCAGTGATGGTAAAATACGTCTTTTAAAAAGTCTTTAAGTGGTTTATAGAGCTCCGCAGTAATTGTGAGTACTGTAATCAATACAACCGCAAGTATCGCACTTGCCACGAATGCTTGTATGTATTTTGTTTTTTTGTCTTCGTTCATAATATTTTGTATTATTGCTGTACGCTACCTGATATTACAACTCCTGTTATAAGTATAAATACGGCAATAATAGTGGTAAGGATAGATAGTACGGCTACTGCATTGCCTTTGCCACGCCCAAGCCATATAACAATGGCAAGTACGGCAGCAAGAATCGGAAGCATAAGAAAGATGTGTTCTTTAGACTCCATTACTATTAGGTGCGCCCATGGGTATGGTCCGTCTTTTATAACAGGTTTTACTACAGAGCCATAAAATGTTACGTAATACCATCCACCCAATAGCCACGAGAGCATGTAAGCTACGAAGGCGGTTATTGAGGAATAACGAGCCAAGCTATGGTTGTACTTCTTACCCACAAGAGCCAGAGTAACACCAAGTGAGGCAAAAACTCCAATGAGTCCGAAGAGTATGTGTCCTATAAGTGTGAGTAATGCTATCATGGTGATTGTTTAATACCGTACTTGTGTAAGTACATTTGTTGTAATTTAGCGAGTGTTGGCACGGCAAGCACAACAATTGCTGCGTAAATAAGCATAATAACTATATATGGCTGATCCAAGCCACGTAAGACTCCAAGTACAAGGGCTGCGTACCATGATACAAACGAAATGGCCGCGCCGATATGCATCGGGATTGTACGCGCATGAATGGCAAGAGCATTGGCTACTAAGATGCCAATAATCGTGAGCTTTGCCCACAGTACAGGTGAGTAGAGGAGAGCTGTGGCACCAGAGACGCGATAAAGTATAAGAAAGCCAAAGCCAGAGAACACAGCAAGAATAAGGCCAACACGCATTACAGTGTATATGGTTCGTAAAAAGTCTGACTCTATTGGGTCTACAACACCGTCTCGGATTGCTTTTAGATAAAAAATCTCAGCAAGCGTTACTCCACCTACACCAAGCACTGTGCCGATTATGTGTACAATCACAAGTACAGAATATATATCCATTGCTTAGATTATAGGATATTTGTCGGTAGCTGTCGCTACTGTTGTCCACAGTGCCCATGGTACAAAGATTAGAATGGTCGTTGTTGCTTGATTGGTCCACCCATTGCCTTTTGCAGTTCGCCTTGATACTTCTTCATTACCTCCATCATTGCGAAGGTTTGAGCCTTGCCAGCCTTTGTTAGTGCTTTAACCTCCTTTGATATTTTAGCGAAGAGCTCTGGATTCTCCTCTACCAACTTCATTATCATTTCTTGCTGGTCTTTTGGTACATTCTTAAGTTGAGATTGCACCGCCTTTTTTATAAAGAAATCTTTTATACCCATAATATAATTTGTTTATTTTAATCCAAGCAGTTTAACACTTGGAATTACTTTATCAAATTTG